>CAZTRS010000017.1:5433-12666 GCA_964616795.1 uncultured Candidatus Saccharibacteria bacterium | reverse complement strand
GTAATTAGTCATTAAAGAATCCGCCTCATTGGCGGACCAATAACCAATAACCAAAACAGGTAAAATTAAAAAGATTTTAACATTTTGCATTGTCATTTTACACTTTGATATTTACATTTTGAATTTATTATCATGAAAATTATTTTAGAGAAAATAAATATTAGGCCGGAAATTTTTATGAGAGATTGCGGTTATCGGCTTATAGAAAATCCGCATCAAGGTGGCGAAAGAAGCTTTGCGCGTAGTTTAAATTGGGGACATTTTTATCCTCGTTTTCATGTTTATTTGAATTCATTACCGCAAGGTTTGGAAATTAATTTACACTTGGATATGAAAAAACCCAGTTATGAGGGAATGGCCGCTCATAGTGGAGAATATGATGGAAGATTGGTGGAAGAAGAAGCACGACGGATAAAGAGTGTGGCTGAAAAATTAGCCTTGGCTGAACACTCCGCTTCAATGCCAAAAATAGAAAAAAAGAAGTCTTTTTGGGATAAGGTTTTTGGTGGTGATGAAAAATAGTTAAAAAACAAGCATCTTTCCAATGTTTGTTTTTTTAGTAAAAAGATTTATACTGAAAATAGCAGATTAAAAAGTACTCATCCTTCGCATCTTCGCTATCGCTACGAGCTACGGAGGATAAGAGAGGTGAATATGGAAAACATCGTTGTTGCTTTTTTAAAGTTGGGATTTTTAGTACTTAGCGTTATTCTGATTGGCGTTGTAATTGATTGGACATTTAAACATTTAGGTTTTTATAAAAGAGACGGTATTTTAAACGGAGTTTTTAGTATTATTTTGTTTGTGTTGGGATTAATACAATTTTTTGCTCTAGGTATCACCAGGAATTCTTTTGAGGCTTTACGCGGGGACGTTATTTTTACCGCAGAGTTTCTATTAGGGATTTTGATTTCTTGTTTTCTCTTAGTTTTACTCAGAAATTTTATCAGAAAAAGAAAAATACTTTTTATTTCTCCGAATTTAAATAATTTTTCTGAAGAAGAAAAAGTAAGAGTAGAAAAATATCTTGGTAATTTAAGAAAAACAAGGTCCCGCATTCATTTCCATGTGGTTGGAGTATCGCCAAAAGGACAATCATGTTTGGACACATTTAGTCATTTAATAGAACTTATTTCTACGGCTGATGAAATTCATATTTGGCGCGCGGATAACTGTATTAACGAAATAGCTTTTATTCTCGGAGGTTATTTATATCATCGTTATTTTTTTTGGGAAAAAAATATTGTGATTGTAAATAATGGGGGTTCTGTATTGTGTAGTCAAAATACTGTAGATAAAATCCTTTCCAATTTAGAGTGGTCAGGTTATTAAATTAAAACGGCCGTTCGCTGAGCGAACGGCCGTTAACTATTTTCCGAAAAACCAGTTATAAAATGGGAGACATAGGGGATTCGCACCCCTGCTAACGCTTCCACAGAGCGTTGTGCTACTACTACACCAATGTCTCCATAAGTATATTTATACTATATTTTTTGTGAGTTTTTGTCAAAAAGCGTGTCATTGAGGTATAATATAAGAGTCACGGATTGGATAGCTAGGCGTTATTTATATGAGAGTGTTTAAAAGGAAAACAAAAAATACATCAATGATTCTAATGGAAGAGGCTAAACGGGGAGATGCCGAAGCTTTTGGGCGGGTTTATGAATTGTATTTTACTCCGGTTTTTCGTTATGTTTTCCTGAGAATTAGAAATAAGGAGGAATCCGAAAATATTACTCAGGAAGTTTTTTTAAAAGTGTTCAAAGTAATTGACAGATTTGAAGAGAGAGGCAAATCGCCATTGAATTTATTTTTTACTGTAGCCAGAAATACTTTGATAGATTTTTGGAAAAAGAAAAAAGATTTACTAATTGAAGATTTGGGACATAATTTTTCGGAATTAAATAATTTATATTCGGATGCGGAAAGAAATACGGAAGTTGGTTTATTAAATGAAGAAATCCATAAAGCGTTAGGAACACTTATGGGAGAACAAAGAGATGTGATTGAATTAAGGTTTTTTGTTGGCTTGAAAACCAAGGAAATAGCTGAATTGCTTAATAAAAGAGAAGAAGCTATTAGACAAATACAATGTCGAGCCTTAAAGGTATTGAAGGAATATTTTAATAATAATGAAAAATAATAATGACCCGTCCTTCGTTAAAACTTCGGAGGGCGAAGAAAAAATAATAAAAGCTTTGGAATTATATGAAAACGGAAAATCTGCTTCCGATATTTTGATGTTATTTCCTGAAAATCAAAAGGAAATAAAAGAAATTTTAGAAATTATTAAAACTTTAGAAAAAAATAAAGAAGAAATTATACCCTCAAGGGAATTATTGAAAAAAATTGTCACACAAATTGATTTAGACAGTTATTTATATAAAGACGATAATAAAAAAGGTCGAAGTAATCTAATGAACCAAATTCACGAATTTATGTCATTAAAATGGAAAATCGGGATTCCTGTCGGAATCGCAGCCATTGCTTTGGCGTTTTTTGTTTATAATCAATATGGTGTTGCTCCAGAATTGAATTCTATTGAAAAAATGGTGGAAATTCCGGAAGTAAGCGCTCCAGTGGTTACGGCTAATATTGATAATGCGGTAGATGCTTTAATATTAGCCGCTAGCGAAGAACAAGCGATTTTTGAAAGTGAATTGTCCGACGTTTCGTTATTGGAATGGGATGATGCCGCTTTGAGTGATTTTGGCCAAACTTATGATGAAAACTTATTCTAAGATAGCAATTTTAACTTTTATTTTTGTTTTGGCAGGATTTGTTTTTTCTCCGGTTTTTGTTTCGGCAAAAAACGGTATTTTTGGTCAAAGCAAACAAGGTGATGGTCAAGGTCAACAACCAACTGATCGTCCAATGGGTAATCAAAGCAATGGTCTTAATCAATCTAATAAACCTCTTATTAATAAAGGCAAT
Organism: uncultured Candidatus Saccharibacteria bacterium; assembly: GCA_964616795.1. Lineage (GTDB taxonomy): Bacteria > Patescibacteriota > Minisyncoccia > UBA6257 > JAAZHW01 > DAONDV01. Next base: position 9,732 of record CAZTRS010000017.1, on the reverse strand, counting down.
GTTAATTTTTGTGCCAATATTGATAAGGCGATGCAATTAGAAAAAAAATTGGTTGAGAATCAAGCCAAGATTGAACAAAAGAGGCAAGAGCAACAACAAAAAATTGCTGAACGTTGGGTGAATAGAAATTCTAAACAAGAAGAAACTCGTAACAAATGGGATGAAAATCGTAATGATTTTTTCCTTGCCTTAGAAGAAAAGGCTACTACTGACGCGCAAAAGCAAGCGACCTTAGCTTTTAGACAATCTGTAAAGGTTGCTATTACTGCTCACAGGGCTGCGATAGATTCTGCCATAGAGGCTTTTCGTAAAAGCGTAGAAGAATCCGTTGCTTCTAAGAAAAATAGCACCATAGGATTAGTTAATACTTTCAAAAATGAAGTACAAGCAGCTATTGCTAAAGCTGAAACTGATTGCGCCTTATCTAATTCTGACCCAGTAGCTATTCGCGCTATTTTTCAAACCAGCATGAAGGCTGCAAAGGATAAATTTTTATCCGGTAAAAAGGAAGTTGAAGGAATAAACAATTCTATGCAGGCTTTAATCAATGCCAGAAAACAGGCAATTGAAAAAGCTACGGCTGATTTTAAAGCAGCCATGGAACAAGCCAGAATTGCTTTAAAGGCAGCCTTTCCTTCTAGTCCCACGCCCACTCCGATTGCCACTGCCACTGCCACTGCGACACCAACAACCACTCCTACCGCAACACCAACCGCGAGCCCAACAGTCACACCGATGGCTACTTCTACGGCCACTCCCACAGCCACACCAACTGTAACTCCATAAAGGTTTTTGATAAAAATCCGACCGCCTTGGGCGGTCGGATTTTTTAAACTAAGATTTATTTATTTTTTAAATAATTATCAATAGCATTTCTTAATGCTTGGTCTCCTAAAACTGAACAGTGAATTTTAATATCCGGTAATCCGCTTAATCTTTTAATAATATCTTGGGGTTTTATTTTTATTGCTTCGTTTATTTTCATTCCATTTTTTTCCGTAATCATTACTGAAAGCATGGAAGTAGAAGCAATGGCCGAGCCACAACCGAAGGTGCGCCAGCGGCATTTTTTTATTTTTTCTGTTTTTGGGTCAATCCAAAGCCAAAATTTCATTAAATCTCCGCAAGCCGGACTCCCAGCTTCACCGTAAGCGTTAAATTTGAAGGTTTTTTCTTCTTCCGGTTTCAAAAAATTCCGTGGGTTGAAAAAATGTTCCTTAACAACATCGGAATAAACCCAAGGAACATTATTTTTTATTAAATCATTTTTTTTGGATGTTTTCATAAATTTTTCCAGGTTATTTATCTAACAATATTTTCAATTCAGGGTATGATACCATGAATTGAAAGAGGATAGACATACCTACATACTTTATGAGAATTATTTTGTATTAATAGCGGATAAATTGCGTAATCTTTTTATTATTTTTGGCAAAGTCTTAATGACATAATCAATTTCTTTTTTAGTGGTGTATTTCCCAAGAGTAAAACGTAAACTGCCGTGAATGATTTCTCGGGATAAGCCTAATGATTTTAATACGTGGGATGGTTCTAAAGAATGAGAATGACAGGCAGAACCGGTAGAAGCGGCAATACCCGTTTTGTCCAATTCTAAAACCAGAGATTCTCCTTCGATGTCGGATATAATCACGTTGAGATTATTGGGTAATCTTTTTTGGGGGTGACCATTAAAAAAAGTTTGAGGAATTTTTAAGATATTTTTTTGAAGATAATCACGCAATTGTTTAACTTTTTTTGTTTCAATTATTTTTTCTTTTTGTGCTAATTCTAAAGCCTTGGCGAAACCCAACCAATTGGCGAGGTTTTCCGTGCCGGAACGAAGGTTTTTTTCTTGGCCACCGCCAAAGATAATAGGGTCAATACTGATGCCATTCTTTTTATATAAAACTCCGCTGGCTTTGGGCGCGTATATTTTCCCGCCGTTTAAAGTCATGAAATCAACGCCCAAACGATTAACATTAAGATTAAGATAATTAGCTGCTTGGCAGGCATCAGTATGAAAAAATGGCAGATATCTATTTTTTCTGAAATTTTTTATAAGATTGGAAATTTTTTCAATGGGTTGAATGGTGCCGATTTCATTATTGGCATACATAATGGAAACAAGAATAGTCTGTGAATTAAGATATTTTTTTAATTCCGGTAAATTGATTTCTCCAAATTTATTAGTGGAAACATATTTGATATCAAAACCTTCTTTGGTCAATTGTTTTAGCGGTTCTAAAACAGCCGGATGTTCTATTTGAGAGGTGATGATACGCGGTTTTTTGAAAAACTTTTTATAAGCGCGAGCCATGCCAAAAATAGCCAAATTAACGGATTCTGTTCCGCCATTAGTAAAAATTATTTCATGTGACTGACAATTTAAATTTTTGGCTATGCTCTCCCTGGCTTTTTCCAATGCTTGTTTGGCAATTCTTCCTTCCAAATAAATAGCCGATGGATTTCCAAAATTATCGGCAGCGAACGGTTTGATAAATTGTTGAACCTCGGGTCTTACCGGAGTGGCGGCGGCGTAATCTAAATAAACCCGCTTATCTTTTTTTGTTGCGATTGAAGTTTGTTTTTTTGATTTATTTTTTAATTTTCTTTGTTTCATTTACTTATTTTTTAAAAGATATTCGGACAAGCTCTTTTCATAATAAATCTGATAATTTAGTGCGACTGAAAATTTTTTCTATTTCTTTATTGATTTTTTCCCAGGTATTTTTTTGTCTGCATCGGGCGTTGGGACATTTATAATTAGCGCAGTTAATTAGAGAAATGGGACCTTCTACCGCTTCAATAATTTCTTTTAAAGTAATTTTATTGGCTGGTTTAGCTAATTGATATCCGCCCCAATTGCCCAGTTTACTTTTTATTAATCCAGATCTTTTTAATAGGCGACTCGTTTTTTGTAAAAAATAGAAAGATATGTTTTCTTGAATAGTAAATTCACCCAAACTTTGCGGTTGGGCAGTTTTGTTTTGAGATAAATATGATAACCATCTAACGGCTATATGTGTTTTTTCTGAAAGTTTAATATTATTTGGCATATTATTTGGTTTTTCTTTTCAATTCAGACCGTGGTGGTCTGAATTGACCATAAAAATAGTATAAGTGATAGATTAGGAAGAGTCAAGAAAGGGAGGTAATGTGTATACTCATATTGCACTTTCCTGTTAATTTGGGAGCATAAAGTGGGACAAAGAGGATATAAGGTGGGCTGGCCGTGGGGGTTAGTATTTTAATCATTATTTTCTGGATAAAAAACCACCCCTTGCTTTCGCTTAGGGTGGTTGGCTGCGTTGTTTAGAGTTAAGAACTCACTTTTATGCCGCATTGAGGGCATCTTTTGTGGCGGATGTTTAAGCTTTGTCCACATTTCGGACATTTTTTTGTTTCAACTATACGATAGTCGAGCGGTTCTCCGTCATTGCAATGAGGACAAGTTTTGTCGCTCATGCTAATCGGTTTGCTACAAACTACGCATATTGCTTGTACACACATTTTTTCCTCCTTTGCCGTGCCACATCCGCCAGTTGGCGGAGGAGGCGGGCTTGTTTTAAATTTTAAAAACCATTGAGAATATAGCAAAAAATAAAAATTAAAACAAGCTTTTCTGTTTAGGCATAGAATTTCTGGTAATTTCCATTAATTCCAAATAATCATCTAAATCATTCCAATTTAAAGTGATAAAAGCCGGAGAAGAATATTTAGAGGGGATTATTAATCGTCCTTCTTTTATTCCATGTTCATATAAATCTTTGGTAATTTTTACATCGTTTAAACAATATTTTTTTAATTCATCAATTCTACCTTCGCGATACATATCAATAGCTTCCAAACCGTGGCCGGTTTTTCCGGCGCCAATATTAACTTGAGCTAAACTATCCAAAGAAATTCTATGTCCACGTTGCAATTCCACTTCTTCTAAAATGTCTAAAATACGAAAAGGTGAAAAATTATAATGGGGAAAATGAGCTTGTAAAACCGGCACATCAAAGCGTTTTAAAGCAAAGCCGATCATGGCCCCGGATTTTTCCATTAATTTTTCAAAATCAGCAAATTCTTTTTCATCAAAAGCAAAATATTGATCGCGTTTATAAGAATAAACTCCAATAATGGAGATAGATAGGCGATTAATGTTTTGTTGACCGCCGACGTCAGCAAAGGAATTTTTTGTTTCAATATCAACTACTAATTTATCTAACATGAGTTTTATCTTAGTGCTTCGGAGTTATTTAGTCAAATCATCAAAATACTTCACAAAATCAATAAAAAGTGTAAGATAAATAA
>CAZTRS010000017.1:2057-5333 GCA_964616795.1 uncultured Candidatus Saccharibacteria bacterium | reverse complement strand
TCTGCCTAGGTCCACAAAGATATTCCTTTCTCTTTTAAAAAATGTTAAAATTAAGACAACTCCTGAAGAAGAGATATTTTAATGTTTGATTTTTTCGTAAAAAATAGAAAAGCCGCAAAAAAAGAGCATCCCAAGATGAAAGATGTTATTTTTGCACCCAAGAAAGAAATAATCAGATTAAAAGAAAAGGTTTGGCGTCTGGAAATTAGTGAGAAAAAGATTATTAACTTTATTACTGTTAATAAAAAAGCATTATTAGTGGGTAGCATTTTTTGTTTTATTTTTATTTTCTCAGCTTATTCTTTTTTAGCTACTCAAGCGGAAACAGTTTATTTTTATCCAGAAACAGCTTTAGGGGGTTGGGAGAATTATCAAAATGCTCAAGGTGTGCCTGATGTGGGAGAGTATCCTGATTCGGCCAGTTTTGATATAAATAATTCTGCTGTTTTAAGAAATATGGCTAGTCAAATTTTCTTGGGAAATTTTCAGGGAGACTTACCGTCAGAAGCTCAATTACAAAGGGCAGTTTTGAAAATTAGTTGGGCGATTAAGGAAAAAATAGAGGAACAACCCATTAATAATGTTATTAATATTAATGAAGAGTTCCCGGTTGTTACTCCTAGTCCGGAAATTGATTTAACGCCCACACCTTTACCTACGGAAGAAGTAGTTTTAGAGCCCACTCCTTCCCGAGAACCGATATTTGTTCCGGAAGTACTATTGGAAGAATCTCCAACGCCCATACCAGAATCTACCCAAGAATTAATTCCCGCACCAATTATAGAATCAACTCCTGAAAATACCCCTGTTTCTTGGTGGCACAAATTAATTACTAAAGTTTTAGCTCAAGAAATTTCCCCCACCCCTATTATAATAGAAGAGATTCTTCCGCCAACTGACGGATTAATACCAACTCCTACTCCAATTATCGAGCCCACAATAGAACCATTACCAATTTTAGAATCAACACCCACTCCCACTCCAGAAGCAACAATTGAGCCGACTATAGAATCAACCCCTGAAATTATTGAAGAACCTCCGATGGAATCAATCACTCCCGAAATAACCCCAGAAATTACTCCGGAACCAACCATGGCGCCAGCCGAGGATTTAATAGAAGTTACTTATAGTTTAGATGGAATGATTTGGAATGTTTTAACCAGAGTTAACAGAGAAAATTGGGAAAATTTAGCTTTGGAAATTCCTAATTTTCAAGCCGTTGATTTACAAAATTTACAAATCAGTTTCCAAAGTTTACCAGTAATTGATCAAAATTGGGAAATTTATTTGGACGGAGTAATTTTAGAGGTAGAATACGAATTAATATCTACTCCAGAGCCGAGTCCGGAGGCTACTTCCATGGAAATAAAACAGGAAGAAGAATTGGTGTTTTTCAATCATGCCGAACAATTTGATACTAATAGTGAACCGGAATTATTTTTAGCCAAACCATTAAGTGGTAGTTGGATTGAAAAAGCACAAATATTTTTTCAGGAACCAACGCAGGTGCAGGGAGCAAAATTAATTTCTGAAGACGGGCAAGAAATTTCCGTGCATTTAGTTTTTCAGGAAGAAGATGATTATCGTATCAGAATTCGTAAGCCGGAAAACTTAACAGAAGGGCAATATTATTTTGAAATAAAATTAAAGAAGTATGATACGATTTATAATGCTAAGACCAGTTTTCTATGGAAGAAAGTTTATGTTCCTCAAAAAACATTGAGTTTTTCTTTGGCCGGAGCAGCTATTACTACTAATAAAATATTGGAATGGCATCCCAAGGCTTGGCAATCTCTAAAAAATACTCAGAATGTTTCTATGGGAATTAACCTTCAAAAATTTCAGGAAAATGGCGTAATGCCTGAATCATCGGAAATAGTATTAAGTGGAGTCTGTCGTGATACATATTTTGTGGTACTGGCCTATACACGAGCCGATGATTATATAAAAAATCCCGGTGGAGCGATTTTAAATAAGGCTCTACCTTGTCAGAATGGTCATTATTATTATAAAATAGATGGAACATCGGCTAATTTTGAAAGTAGTATTTATTATCTGTTAATAGCCGAAGAAGATGAATCAAATCCTTGGCAACCTATTTCTGCTTTACAGCCTATTCAAGTTAAGGTGGAATATAAATAATTCATGACAATTAATTCTAAATCTCTTTATCATTCTAATATTGTTTTTACCTTTTCTAACAATGCCGTTTTGGCACCTGATAATGCAGAGTTTTTTGCTTTATTTAACAGTGATCAAACTAAGGGGGCCAATTTTATGGAAGACCCCATTTTAAAAACCAAAGTTTTAAATCTCCCGCAATTAAAAATTCAGATAGTTTGGGAACCCACTCGATTAATTATTGAGGATTTAAGTCGGGAAGAGAATAATAGCAAAAATATTACCCAATGGGCATTTTTGGTGGTTAAAAAATTTCTGGATAAAGAAAGGGTTTTAAACTTTGGATTTAATTTTGATGTTAATTATCGTTTTCGGGATATGATTGGGATGAAGGAAGCATTTTTGAATATAGTGGATGAAAAAGTTTTAGAAAAAAGCGATTTAAGGGATTGGGGTTGTCAGTTTACTCTGGAAAAAGAGGGCGGGAAGAGACAAGAAAGGTATTTTTTGAAAATTACCTCACCATTAGAGATTATGGCGCATATTAATTGTCATTTTGAAAGTAAAGAAATTAATGAATCACGTCTTAACAGTTTATTTGATAAATGCTATAATGAGATAGATGAGGTAATGCAAAACCTCAAATTGTAGTTTATAAAGTTTTATGTCAGTTAGTCGTAAAGGAGCTAAATTATTATTTAATAAGAAAAGGAATCTGGCTATTCTGATGCTTTTTTCTTTGGTGGAATTTATTTTTTCCATCTTTGTTTTTATTTCTTTATCAGCTAATCTTTGGTATCCGGAAAAAATGGAAGCAGCTACGGGTGTTTCCAAAATTCTTTCTTATCAAGGGAGATTAACCGATGCTAGCGGTAATCCTTTAGGTGGCACTGGCACTAATTATTGTTTTCGTTTTTCTGTTTATGATAATGCGACAGTTGGTGCTGGTTCTAAATTATGGCCAACTGGTACTCCTTCCACTATGATTATTAATGTAGCCAATGGAGTTTTTAATGTTGGCATTGGTGATACCGGAGCTGGAGGAGATGATTTAGCAGCTTTTAATTTTTATGATAATGATTCCATTTATTTAAATGTGGAAACAGCGGCACAGGTGGCAGAATCTTGTTCTGGAGTTTCTTTTGAAAATTTAAG
>CAZTRS010000017.1:0-1957 GCA_964616795.1 uncultured Candidatus Saccharibacteria bacterium | reverse complement strand
AAACAGCGGCACAGGTGGCAGAATCTTGTTCTGGAGTTTCTTTTGAAAATTTAAGTCCGCGCCAGAGAATAGAAGCAGTAGGTTATTCTTTATCAACCAGAGATGTCTACGGTGATTTATTAAGAACTTTGAATTCTACCGGTATAGTGCAAATTGGCACTGGAACCGGAGTGGCCAGCAATCAAAAACTTTTCCGATTGGATGTAAAAAATACTAGCGATACTATAGGAGGTGCTTGTACCACTTCGGGGGCACTTTGGTATAATTCTTCTAGCTCTCGTGCCTTGGTTTGTGACGGGACTACTATCCAGGAAATTGGTAATTTAGGGACCATTGTGGGTATTAAAGAGCAGTCTACTACCACCAATATTTCTTCTGGAACTGTTAATTTTTCTGGCAGCAATAATCTAACTATTAGTCAGGAAGGGCAAACTTTGAAATTTTCCGTACCTAGTCCGGTGGCAGCTTTCGGTCTTTCTAATATTGGTAATACCATTGGTAATACTGGAGTGCAAACTGGAACTTTTGTTTTGTCTGGTCAGGGTAATGTCACTTTATCACAAGTAACAGGTGCTGGTGGCGTTCACACTATCGGTATTTCCGCTGCTGGCGGAGGGGCTGGTGGTTTTGCTATTCCCGATTTTGTTAATTTTAATAGAGCTTATATTATTAATTGGACTCATATGACCAGGGCAGCAGTGTCACAAAGGCCGATTTTTGTTCCATTTGTTTTACCCGGTTCTTTAACTTGGAATATTGGAGCGATTGAAGTAAGTAGGGTCACTTCTGGTTCTAATCTTTTTACTGGTGATTGGGGGATTTATAGTTATGTAAATTCTACTCAATTAACTTTACTGGGTTCTCTGAGAAATACATATAGTAACACTAATACTGCCAGCATCTCTGGTCTTAGAAGAATTCTGTTTACTGGTATGGGGGCTGGAGCAACCACTCTTAACCCCGGTCCATATGTAATGGCAATGATGTTTAGCGCTTCAGCCGGTACTGCTTCTATGAATTATTCATTAAGAGGCGCAGTGGTAACTCCACCAGTGGGCAATATTTATCCTGGGGCTAATTCTAATGTAACAGCCACTTCTCAATTATCTTCTATACCGGTTATGCGCTTTTTGGGACTATATACAGCAACAACCGCTAATTTGCCTAATTCCGTTGGTTTTAATCAGGTTAATCAATATACTACTGGAAACGCACTTTATTTTCACTTATACTCCACATAAAAAAATGAAACCACAGATTGTTATAGAAAATATAAATGGTTATCATAATGCTAATACAATAGAAACTCAAGAAAGACTTTTACGAGGTAATGCTTATAAAGATCTTTCTACTATTTGCATTGTTCCAACTAGAGGGATGATTTCGGCCAAGGTGACTCAAAATTGGATGGGAATGATGTCCGCAATGAATCAGAAATTTACTAGAATTTTTATGATCGGTTTGGAGGTGGGTGAAGCCTATTCTAGTGCTATTGAATTTATTTTATCCGATTCGGAGCTTTCTAAATGGAAATATATTTTAACCTTAGAAGAGGATAATCTGCCTCCACCAGATGGATTACTTAAGCTCTATGAAAATATAGAGCAGTATGATGTAATTGGAGGTTTGTATTGGACTAAAGGAGAAGGAGGGCAGCCAATGATTTACGGGGATGTAAGTGATAAGGAATTTAATTTTAGACCCCAACCTCCGATTAACGATATTCAAGAATGTAATGGCTTGGGAATGGGCTTTACTTTATTTAAAACCAGTATTTTTAGAGATGAAAAAATAGAAAAACCATGGTTTAAAACTTTACAAGAATGGGATTCGGAAAAAGGGGCCAGGGGTTATACTCAAGATTTGTATTTTTTTGAAAAAATTAGAAAATTAGGTTATAAAGTGGCTTGCGATACGCGAGTGAAAGTCGGGCATTATGATGTGGAGAAGGATGTTG
>CAZTRS010000016.1:0-12731 GCA_964616795.1 uncultured Candidatus Saccharibacteria bacterium | reverse complement strand
TTGAATGCTACTTGTGGTACAACGGATGCTAATTTAACATGGAGCGATAATTCTAGCGCAGAAACTGGATATAAAGTAGAGGAAAGTTCTATTGTTATTGCTACTACCGCTGCTAATGTGGGGGTATATAATCATACGGGATTAGTTGAGAATACCACTTATACTTATCGTGTAAGAGCTTATCATTCTTCCGGTGCTTATTCCAGTTATTCTGCTACGGATTCTTGTACGACGGGGGTTATAGCCCCTAATACTTTTACGGCTACATCTTCTGCTACTTCTACTATACAAATTAATTTGACTTGGAATGATCGCTCTAGTGTGGAAGATGGTTATAAAATAGAAAGAGCAACTGGTGCTTGCGCGGGTTTTGCTCAAATAGGAACAGTTGGAGCTGGTGTTGAATCTTATAGTGATTCCGGATTATTACATGGTACCACTTATTGTTATAGAGTGCGCGCTTATGATGGTGCTGTTAATTCTGCTTATTCTGCAACTGATTCTGACACGACTATTATGCCAGCACCAACTAATTTATCTGGCGTAGCTATTTCACAAACTCAGATAAATTTAGTTTGGAGCGATAATTCTAATAGTGAAACTGGATTTAAAATTGAACGCGCTGATAATAGTGATTGTTCCGGTACGCCTTCATTTTCTCAAATTGGTACGACGGGCTCTGGAATTACTTCTTATTCCAATACCGGGCTTACATCTAACACTTTTTATTGTTATAGAGTAAGGTCTTATACGTCTTATACTGATTCAGTTTATTCATCTACTATCGCGGTTTCAACTTCTTTACCCTCTCCCACCAATTTAACTGCCACGGTTTCTGCTACTTCTACTACACAAATTAATTTAACTTGGACTGATAATTCCGATAATGAAGATGAGTTTCGTTTAGAAAGAAAAACAGGGTCTTCCGGCACTTATACCCAGATTGTTAGCGTGGCTACTAATACTACGGCTTATGCTAATACTGGCGTTTCAGACGGTACTATTTATTATTATCGCGCGCGAGCTTGTAATGCCGTGGCTTGTTCTTCTTATTCTAACGAAGCTTCCGTTACTACTGTTTTGGTGGCGCCCACTAATTTAATTTGTACTCCCATAAGTTCTTCACAAATTAATTTAAGTTGGACCGATAATTCTACGAGCGAAACTGGATTCAAAATAGAACGCGATATTTCTTCTCCGCCCAGCACAGTTATTTTTACCACCGGTCAAAATGCTGTTGCTTATAGTGACGAAAATTTGTCAGAAAATACCCTATATTATTATCGGGTTAGGGCTTATAATTCCGCATCCGGAGTTTATTCTGGTTATACCAGTATTTGCAGCACTTCCACTCCGATTTATGTGCCAACCGGCAATCTGACCTCTTCTATTTTTGATACGGGTTCTACCAATGGAGTGGCTTTTAATAGCATTGTTTGGAAGGGTACTCAGCCTTCTGATAGTCATGTTTTATTTCAATTTGCCTCTAATTCCACTACCACCTCTTTTAATTTTATTGGGCCAAATGGCACTTCTGCCACTTATTATCAGGCCTCCGGAGCTAATATGGCTATGAATATTTCCACGCGTTATCATAACAACCATCGTTATTTTCGTTACAAAGTTTATATTTATCCCAATCTTAGCAATCAATCTCCGCAAATTACAGATATAATTATCGGTTATTCTCCATAAAATATTTATGCCCAGTATGAGAATTTCCAATTAGCTTTAGTCATATATTGATTTCTCTGAAGCGGGCACTAATTAATAAGAAGTCTGAGTTATAATTAATAAAATAAAGGAATTTCTAAAACCCATAACAATATTTGGAAATTCTTCTACTGGGTATGTTAAATAAAATATATCAAAAAGGAATAGCTCTTTTACCCGCAGTTTTAATGATTGGTACAATTGTGGTAGAATTAGGAGTGGCCTTGGCTTTTGTAATTTATTTGTCTAATTTATCCAGTTATGGCACTCGTTTATCACAAGAAGCGTTATATGCTGCCAGAGCCGGAGTTAATGATGCTATTTTAAGGACGATACGTGATAAAGATTTTCCCATTGGTTATAGTGTCTATACGATTAGTCTCGGTCGAGCCAGCGTGGAGATTACTATAGATAAAAATATTCCCACTACCGCTCAGAACACTATTACTGCCGTAGCTACGGTTTTAACCAGACAAAAAAGCATGGAAGCAATAATCAGTATCAATTCTATTAGTGGAGAGGTGTCAATTATTTCGTTTGACGAAATTTAATCCGTCAATTGGCGGATGAAATTTCATTATTAGGTATGAAAATTAATCTAAAAAACTTATCGCAATATTTGACGGCTAAAGAATATATCGGAGGTATTACCATAAACGATCAAAGCGTTTATTTTGTAATTTTTACGCCTAATAGTAATAAGAAAATTTTGACAAAAATAGAAGCGGAAATTCCGGAAGGAGCGATTGTTGAGGGGGAAATAAAAAACGTTGAAGTATTAAAATCTATTTTAGAAGGAATAAGACACTCAGCGGAATTAGTAAAAATAAAAAATTTGTATGTTACTTTATCATTAAAAAGCGGTTTGGTTTATCATAAGATATTTGATTTGCCTCAGATGGACCCTAAAGAACTAACCAGCGCTATTGATTTGAATATCAAAATGGTTTCTCCGATTAAATTTGAGGAATCTTATAGTGATTGGGAATTAATGGGTACGGTAGTAAAACAAGGAGCAATTAATTATAGAGTAGCCGCTGTTTTTGGGAAAAAAGTTTTAATTGATCCATATTTGAAAATATTATCAGAGGCTGGATTTTTACCGCTGGCAGTGGAATTTAACGGTTTGAGCACATGGAGATTATTTAAGGAAAATAATTTAATAGCGGAAGAAAATAAGAGTTATTTAATCGCCGTTGTTTCTCCTGATGGTTTGGATTTTATTGTGGCTAAATCAGAAGGGGTGCAATTCAGTTATTTTCAAACTTGGCAAAGTATTATTAGAATGTCCCCATTTTTATCTGCCGAGGGGAGGAAGGGGAATCTCAGTCAGGATGATTTTTTGCGAATTTTTACCGAAGAAACACGTAAAGTAATAAATTTTTACTTTAACCATTTTCAAGAAACTATTGGCGCCTCATACATTTTATCCCCGCTTTATTCAGAAGAAATAGAAAAAATAATTAATCAGCAGTTTTCTTTATTTGTTAATAAATTACCGGATTTGGGTTATTCGCCTAATTATTTTGTTGCTTCCGGAGCGGGTTTGCGCGGGTTGATTTCTCGCATAGATGATGTAGGTGTCAGTTTAATGGTTGTCGGCACAGAACAGGAGTATCGTCGCAGAAGAATGATGAATTTTGTCGGCTTATGGAGTAAAGTTATAGTTGTTACATCAATTGTTATGATGGCTGTTTTTATCGGCGTTGGACTTTTCTTTAATCTGATAGAAAAAGATTTTATTGCTGAGTCCGGTAATTTAACCATTCAATTAAACCAGGAAAAATTTAATGAGTTAAAAATGCAAGTTGTAAAGTTTAATGAAAATTTAGCGAATATTGCGCAAACTCAACAACAAGTTAAGGATTGGTCGGGATTTTTTAAATGGTGGCTTAATAATGGAGAGGAATTGGGGGTGCAAAAATTTGTTATTAATTCTTTGGATTCTATAATATCTTTTCGCGGTTGGATAAACACCGAAGAAAAACTTCTTGAGTTTAAGGGTAAAATGGAGAGTTACCCAAATTTTTCCGATGTGGAGGTGCCTTTATCATCGGTGATAAAACAAAAAAATGGTGTGGAGTTTAATTTAAATTTTAAGATTAATAAATTACCATAAAAGTATAAAACACATAGTAAATAATTCGTTTTCAACGGCTCAGTTGTTTCTATCGATTGAGCCGTTGAAACTAAGTTGAAAATTTAAAAAGTCGTTTTCTTTTTTTATTATTTTATGTCAAGTAGTAGAATTTCATTCGCCAGCTGGCGGATTGAAATTTCACTACCTAGTATGATATAATATTTCTATGAAACATCCTAAAAAAGAAAGGACGTTGGTTCTTTTAAAACCAGATGCGGTACAGAGAGCATTAATCGGAGAGATTACTGGTCGTTTTGAAAAGGTGGGATTGAAGATTGTGGGAATGAAGCTTGTTTTGCCTACTAAAAAACAAGCTTATAAGCATTATGTAAAAAATGAGGCAGAGATAGAGGCATTGGGTAATCGTTCTATTGAAGCTAAGAAAAAGTCGGGTATTATTGAAAATAAAGACCCCAAAGTATTGGGTCAGGAAATAGTAGAGAGGCTAGTAATATTTCTTTCAGCTGGGCCGGTAGTGGCTATAGTTTTAGAAGGAAATCAGGCAATAAAAATTACCAGAAAAATAGTAGGCGATACTGAACCATTAAAATCAGCAATGGGTACTATTAGAGGAGATTATACTATTGATTCTTATGCTTTGGCTGATGGCGACGAAAGATCCGTGAGAAATTTAGTACATGCTTCTTCAAGTTTAGAAGATTCTGATTATGAAATTAAGGTGTGGTTTGATTCTAAAGAGATAATTGATTACAAAAATGCTTTTGATAGAATACTCTATGATGTAAATTTAGATGGAGTGCTTGAATAATAGATAATTAGTCAGTTGCCGCAAGGCAACTGACTTTTTTGTAACATTTTTAAAAGAAGGGGTTGACCCCGCCCGCCCAGGGCGGGCGGGATTGACGATTTTCTTGTTTTTAATCAAATTATGATTTTAGTGGATAACTTTCTTGCTATATTTAGTTATAATTATTATAGGCTTTGCATTTTAAGATATCGGGTCAAGTAATTTTATTAGGAAGGCTAATAGTATTTTGTGCTGATGCATAGAATTGAAGTCATCCACTTTTAACAAATGCCGAATATCTTAGGCAAAGCCAAACTAAAAAACCCGCCCAAGGCGGATTTTTTAGTTTATTAATCGACTGATTAAAATTTATAGATAAATATGGAATAGCCGGCGCGGGCATAAGGGATTTTGTCTTTAAGCCAAGAATAAGAATCCTCCGGATTAATTACAAAACCCGGTACTGGTTGGCCGGAGCTATTTTGAAGAAAAGAAGATGAAACCGCTAGCCATTCTCCTTCGTTGGGTTGCCCTTTAGAAGATTGCCATGGTTCAAAATTATCTCCGAAGTAATATTGAAGATTACTGCCTCCGAAATAATCAATTTTGATATTGTTGATATTATTTTTTTCCGTGAATTCTTTTAAGCGTTTTAAATCTTGCCCCCAATCATAATTGGAATCAACCGCGTATTGATATCCATTTTCCGGACCGCCGGCAATTTCATTATAATAAGAAAGAAAATGAGGACTGACGAAAATAGTTTCTACAAAATACCAAAGTAAGATAATTGAGAGAAAAGAAGTCTTAAAGAATAATTTTCCGAAAAGTTTTAAATGAAATTTTATTTTTTCCCAAGCACTCCAGAAAAAATATTGTTTTTCTCCCTTCCACCATCTTTTAATTTCATAAGCAGTCAGTAAATAAATTAAAGGAATAGTTGGCAATAAATGTCTTAAGCCAATGTTGAGAGGACTGCGTATTGAGACAAACCAATAAATGACAATAAAAGTTAAAAATGAAAATTCTGTAAAATGTTGCCAAATCCAACCGAAAAATCTTTGGATATCTTTTTTTTCTCGTGACGCTTTCCATAAATTTTTAATAGCCATTAAAAACGCTAGAGCCATTAAAATTAAACTGGGCAATTGTTCTTTAACGCCAAACATAATTGGGAAATAACTTTTCCATCCAGCAGCCGAAACTTCACCCATAAAATATCCGGTGTTGCCTCCGGAAGACCTTTGGAAAACCATAAGTAACCCCACCATATATTGTCCGAGTGGTTTGAGTATCGGTTGTTTGGCCATCCAAATATTGATATTAGCTAAACATCTGGTTTGTCTTAATAAGTTTCCTGTCCAAGTTTTACAAGTAGTCCATTCGGGGTCAGGACCGCCCGAGAAAGAGCTAAGAACATATTCTGTGTCTGATGATTGCTTTTCAGCCGGATAATTGATGTTTTGGGGTAAATAGATGAGATAAACTAAGGCATAACCAATAGCGAAAATAATCAGTAAAAACCCAATGGTTTTGAAAAACCCAGCAATAACCGTCTTTTTTCTGATAGAAGTCGGTAAATCGGGCCAAATTTGGTATAAATGAATAATCCAAAAAATGAAGGCCAGTAAAACGTAAATTGGCGCCAAAAGAAACAGAGAATATTTGCATAATTGACTGATACCAAAAGCAAGACCGGCTATGATTAGATTTTTTTTGGTGGGATTTTTAAGATAATTGGTAAATGTCCATAATCCCAGAAGCAAACCAAAGGTAGCCGCTATGTCTGTAGTAACATAATGGCCATGACTTAAAACTAAAGGAGAAAAAGAAAAAAGGAATAATGGAAGAAGCGCCCAAGTTGAACCAATTCTTTTTTTAGAGATTACATAGAGGAGAAATCCGGTTAGAATAGTTAAAAGCATGGGGAATAATCTGGCCCAGTTAATAATTTGGTCCGCATTATTTCCGCTTTCATAAAGGAAAACTCTGCCCATGTCCCATTGGCCATTAACATATTGAGTCCAATATTCTGATTGGGTGGGAAACTTTAAATCCAAAAACATTAAAGGGAGGGCGGATAAATCTTTTAATAAAGGAGGGTGTTCGGGATTGAGACGATTATCCCCTAATTTTAAATAAGAATAGCCTGATGGAATATGCGCCAGTTCATCCATGGTGGCTGAGTCTCCGAGGGAACTATGGAGCATTAACCCAAAGCTGGCAATTAAGATTAATGAAGCGATTGTATACGAAATTTTTGTTTTTGTTTCCATACCCGGTAGAGGAATTTCCATCCGCCAGTTGGCGGACTGAAATTCACAAAAATTATTTTATTTAGACTTTTTATTTAATACCAGGCTTTTTTGTCGCCTTCGGCGACTTTTGAAATTCTACTACCCGGCATATTTTTTGAATTATTTAAATATTATGTTTCAATTTGTTTTAAAAATAATAAAACCATTAACATCAATAATGGAGCTGTTGGGAAAAATATCTCCGATGGTTTGTTTAATTTGCTCATTGCTTTGTAATGGGATAATAATGGCGGGAGAATTAATTTGACTAATATTTTCCGGCAGAATATAAAAAATATTTTTTTCTTTTTGTTGTTCGGTTCTGTAGGTATCAGTGATAAACATAATACTTTGGCTAGGCATAGGAATATCATTGACCAAAGTTCCTCCGGCATTCACCAAAACATATTTATTTATGTTTTGTGGCGTTAGATTGAGATAATCCGCTATTAATGTGTATTTTTCTTCAAATGAATCTTTAACTTCCTGTCTTTGCGCCCAAGCTGAATACTGACCTCCGTTATAAACAGCAATAATAAGACCGGAAATAAGCAGTAAAGTTAAACCGATTTTTTTGTTTTTTTCTTGAAAAACCCCCCATAAGTATTCAAATCCAATACCAGCCAGAATAAAAGTTGGCGGAATCATACCAATGGCGCGTAAAGCATGGGGAAGTCCTTCTTTGGTAAGAATAGAAGGTAGGGACATAATAAGCATCCAAGCTAAAATCAATATATACGGGAAACGTTCAGAGCCGTCTTTTTTGATTATTTTTTTAAGCGTTATGATTAATCCCAATAAAAAGAATGTTCCGGTAAAAATATCCAGTTGTGGTTTGCAGGCATAATTATGGCGCCAGTTGCAATCCCCGTAAAAATTAAACATTATGGCTGTTTTGCCGATGCTTTCCCCCAAATCTAAGAGGGGGTTAGAAGAGTTAAAAATAGAAACTTGTCCGGAGCGACCGAAGAAATCTCCCGGATTATTTAAAAAATATAATCCTATAGGGAGGGCTATGAGAAAAGTAATACCTAGCCAAGCAAATAAAATTTGGAAATATTTTTTTAATTCTCCAGATTTTTTATTTTGAAAGAAATAATAAATAATTGGTACTAATGCTAAAAGAGGAGTAAAACGGAAAGCAATGTAGGTGTGGAATCCAACGCCGAAAAATATCCCAGCTATGATAGCCGGCCAGATTTTCTTTTTTTGCCAAGCAACAATAATAAAATAAAAAGACCAAACCAAACAGAACGGTACCATAATAGCGCGAAATCCAATGCGGGAAAAATTAACATGCCAAAAAGAAAGCGCCAACATAGAAGTGGTGGCAAGGGTTAAAACCATTTTTTTTTGGAAAATAGTCTTGGTTAAAAAATAAATACCAAGAACAGTAAAAACTCCAAATAAGGCGGAAACAATTCTTAATGACCAGGGATGATTGCCGAAAACAGCTATGCTGGCAGCTTGGACGTTGATAAAAAGCCCTTCTCTGCCATTATTTTCCGGGTAGTACGTTTTGTATTCGCCAGTGGCATTAGCTTCCAAGGCGTTATTTCCATTCATAGCCTCATCGGGATAAAGTCCTGGTGGCGTCGTAGTTATATTCCAAAATCTGAAAAATGTTGCTATAATTAAGATAAGGAATATCGCGAAAAATTCTTTTTTGGTCATAAGTATATTTTAATATTTTTTATATCAAATGTCTACAGAAGTAATGCCGGAAAGTTCCGGTAATGCGGAAAAAGAAATTGCTCTTTTGGAACAAAAAATAGCGGAAAAAAGAGCGAGTTTGGGAAAATCAGAAAATTTTTCCGAAAAAGAGATAGTCAAAGAAACTATTAAAGAAAGAATGGCCGAGGCGCCGGTTTTTAGAGCGCCGCAAAAAACAGCCTCTGCGGTGTCTAAAAGTAAAAAACCAACCCCCACACCCTTGGTGGCTACCGGTAAGGTAACGGCTCAAGACCTTCAAAGATTATCCAAAGAAAAGCAATTGGATATTTTAGTGGGGGTGGCCATGACTCAATCCATCCCGGAGTCAGTAATTTTGGCGCAAGCCACAGACAATCCTTATATTCTGGATGAATTACACGATGTTTTAGTTGATAAATTTTATAGCGAATTAGTTAAAAGAGGAAAAATATAATATGTATTTATTTTTTATTATTATTGCTATTTTTGTAGTCGGTCTGGGGTTAATCTTTTTAGTTGTGCGAAAACGCAGCTTCGGCGATTTGGTGCGTTCTTCTTTTAAATTTCAATTATTAGCGGTTAAATTGCCACCGGAAGCCTCAGCTGATGACAAAAAACCGTTGAAAGAAAAAATTTCTATTGCCGAGCAATTTATCAGTTCTTTGGCCGGATTAAATAAGCCCATGGTTTTAGAAATTGCCGTATCTCATATTGGAGAGGGGGTCTATTTCTATTTGGCTATAGAAAAAAAATCAGCGGAATTTATTCAAAAACAAATTCAAGGATTTTTTCCAACAGCTACCATTGAGTCGGTGGAGGATTATAATATTTTTAATCCCGATGGTTTTTCTAGTTACGCTTTTTTAAAACAAAAAGAAAATTGGGGCTTGCCCTTTCGTACTTATCAGGAATTTGAAGCTGATTCTATCGCCGGAATTTTGAATTCTTTTTCTCAATTGAAAGAAGAAGGCGAGGGGTTATGTTTACAAATAGTTTTAAAAACAGCGCCTCATAGCTCCAAAAAACCCATTATTGAAGCCATAAAAAGATTAAGACAGGGGAGTTCTGTTAAAGAAGCTTTAGGTCCTATAGATTTAAAAAATATAGCCAAGGGGATGGGTAGCGCCTTGGGTACCATTGTTCCCTTAGGTGAAACGGATAAAGAAAAAGATAAAGAGAAACAAAAAATTGTGGTTGATGAAACTACTATTAAATCATTGGAAAGTAAATTATCTAAGAGTTTGTTTTATGCCAATATTAGAGTTTTGTCATCGGCTAAAACACAGGAAAGGGCTAACGAGATTTTAAATAATATACTTGGTTCTTTTCAGCAATTTGGTTCTCCGATGAAAAATGATTTTGTGGCGGTGAAACCCGGCAAAGGACAGCGTTTCGTGTTTAATTACGTGTTTAGAAATTTTAATAACAAAGAAATTTTATTGTTAAACTCCGAAGAGTTGGCAAGTTTTTGGCATTTTCCCATTCATATGGAAAATGCTCCTTATGCTGCTTGGGTAAAAACCAAAGAAGCCCCGCCACCAATGGAATTACCGGAAGAAGGGATTGTTTTGGGTCAAAGCGTTTTTCGCGGGCAGGAAAAAATAGTGCGTATTTTACCCAATGACCGTCGACGCCATATTTATTCTATTGGTCAAACTGGCACAGGTAAAACTTATTTAATGGAAAATTTGATTATTCAAGATATTCAAAATGGAGAGGGCGTATGCCTGATTGACCCACACGGAGATTCCATTAATACCATTTTGAGTTATATTCCTCAGAATCGCGTTGATGATGTGGTGGTTTTTGACCCTGGTGATTTAGAACGACCCATGGGTTTGAATCTATTTGAATATGATTTTAATCATCCTGAGCAAAAAACCTTTATTACTAATGAATTTATCAATATTTTTGATAAACTTTATGATTTAAAACAAACTGGCGGGCCAATGTTTGAGCATTATTTAAGAAATGCTATGGGATTGATTATGTCCGATACTTCTGAAGTTGCTACTATTTTAGATGTTCAAAGAGTCTTTACTAATGAGGAATATCGTAATCGTAAATTATCTATATGTTCTGACCCGACTATTGTGGAATTTTGGCAAAAAGAAGCAGCCAGAATTACTTCTGGAGATATTTCTCTACAAAATATGACCCCATATATTAATAGTAAATTTAACAGTTTTGTTTCTAATGATTATATGAGGCCCATTATTAGTCAACAAAAATCAGCTTTTGATTTCCGGGAAATAATGGATAAAAAGAAGATTTTACTGATTAATCTGTCTAAGGGTAGAATTGGGGATTTAAATTCTTCTTTATTAGGATTAATTTTTGTGGGGAGAATTTTAATTTCCGCTTTATCGCGCGTGGATACGCCAGAAGACCAACGTTCTGATTTTTATCTTTATATTGATGAATTTCAAAATGTTGTCACTCCCAGTATTTCCACTATTCTTTCTGAGGCGCGTAAATATCGTTTATGTCTTTATGTAGCTCATCAATTTATTGCCCAATTAGAAGAAAAAATTAGAGATGCGGTTTTTGGTAATGTTGGGACTATCATTTCTTTTCGGGTGGGCGTGAAAGATGCGGAATTTTTGGAAAAGCAATTTGCTCCGGTTTTCAATCAAAATGATTTAATTAATATTGATAACTTTAATGCCGTGATAAAATTATTAGTGAACAATCTTACCACTAGAGCCTTTAATTTCCAACCTCTCACTAAAGAAAAAGGCGATTTACAAAAAGCCGGATTGATTAAAGAATTATCTCGTACTAAATTTGGTAAAGATAGATTAGAAGTAGAAAATTATATTAGGGAAAAATATCTTAAAAATTAAAGAATTGTCGTAGACAAGCAATACCAATATATACGCTTTGCTATATAATCTTGCTCGGTCGTAAAGTAATAATTGATATTCTTACTTTACTCCCTCGCTACGATTATACTAATACATACTAATTATACGAATACGTATTAGTATTGGTTGCAGTAAGCAATATGGAAAATAAAATTTATGAATTAATAATTTTGGGAGCGGGTCCGGCTGGAGTGGCAGGAGTAATTTACGCCCACAGAAAAAATATTGATACGCTTTTAATCGGCGAGAATTTTGGTGGTCAAGCCACTGTAGCAGCTAAAATAGCCAATATCCCTGGGCATATTGCCATATCAGGTATGCAAATGGCTAATGCTTTTGAAACCCATATAAAAAATATTGGGGTTAATTCAATCATGGATAAAATAGAAAAAGTGGAAAAACAAGGTGATATTTTTATTATCAAAACCTCTAAAGAAGTTTTTCAAGGGAAAAATATTTTAGTAACTTTTGGAAGAAAATATAAAGACTTGGAAATTCCTAATGAAGAAAAATATAAAGGACGAGGATTATTTTATTGTTCTACTTGTGACGCTGCTTTATTTAAAGATAAAATTGGTGTAGTGGTGGGTGCTGGCAATACGGCCTTGAATAGCGTTATTGATTTATTTCCTTTTGCATCAAAAATTTATGTGATTACTCGCGGTGAGGCTATGAGGGGGGACGTGGTTTTGCAAGAAGAGATAAAGAAAAATCCTAAAGTGGAAATAATTTATAATTCACAAATAACTGAACTAGAAGGAGAAATGATGTTAAGCGCTATTAAATATAAAAATTTACAAACTAATGAAGAAAAAAGATTAGAATTATTTGGAGTTTTTGTAAATATTGGCATGAAACCTAATTCAGAATTATTTGAAGGCTTAATGCAGTTGAATGAAAATAAAGAAATAGTTACTGATTTTCTTGGTAGGACTTCACAATCGGGTATTTGGGCGGCAGGGGATATTACTTCTTTGCCTCATAAGCAGATTAGCATTGCTATTGGTGACGGTATTCGGGCGGCTTTGGATATTTATTCGGAAATAAGAAAAACCAATCATCAGGCAGTAAGTTCAGACGCGATATAAAAGCACAAAATAAATAGTAAAAAGTATCAGTCAATAACATTCCGACATTCTCAAGAATGTCGGAATGTTATTGAGCAACGGCTCAAGCGATAATACGGAGTGAGCCGTTTAAAATATAGATAAATAAACACTATTTATTCTTAACGGCTCATCCTCTGCCAGTTAGCGAATTAGACGGTTGAGTCG
>CAZTRS010000015.1:0-12831 GCA_964616795.1 uncultured Candidatus Saccharibacteria bacterium | reverse complement strand
TGGAGCTGGGGGCAATGAAATGCCGAAAATGGGTCAAGATAATGATGAAAATGAGAAATCTCCGAGTACTGAGAATCGAGAAAAACCCAAGATTTATTTAGTGGAATTAATGTTTATTTTTCCGATTTTAATAGTAGCTGACATTATTGATATTTTTAGTTTAACTGGAATTGGGGCAGTGCTTTCGTGGGCAATGGATTTGGTTGCTACCGGAGTTACAACCTTATGGCTTTTTTGGAAAGGAAGAAGAATGGAATGGAATTTAGCAGGAAATGCAATAGAATTTATACCAGTTGTCGATGTTCTTCCTATCAGAACAACCACATTTATTATTTTGATGGTTTTAGATAGTAAAACAGGGAAGAGAATAATGAATAAGGTTGGGGAAGTAAATAAAAAAGTTTCTGCCATTAAAAAATGAAAAAAAATATTAAACTAATTTTATCCTTATTGTTTATAACCGCTTTCATGGTTGGTAATTTTTCAATTAAGGCTGCCAGTCCAGCCAGCGTTTTTTATTTAACTTGGGAAAGTAATGGTTCTTCTCCTACTGATTATCAAGGAAAAAATTTGACTTCTGTTGACGGTGTAATTAAGGTGTCAGTGCAGCCGTTGATTTATTCTGGAACTGGATATTCTGATTCATCACAATGGCAATATCGTTGGTATTTGGATGACGAATTTGCCAATATTGATGGAGTAGGGATAAAACAATTTAGATTTAGAGTAAAAAGTTATAATTTAACCGAACAAACTGTAAAAGTTAAAATAACCTTTCCTAATGGTATAACGCAGGAAAAGTCCATTATTATTCCTATTGTTAGTCCACAAGTTGTAATCAAACCAATGATTAGATCAGCGATTATGAGAGATGAGATTATTAATACTAATGAATCAGAAATTATTTTAACAGCTACACCTTATTTTTTTAGTAACGCTGATAATTTAAAAATAAAATGGTATAGAGATGATGAATATCAAAATAATGATTCTTTAGCAAAGAATACCATTATTGTTAAGCCGTTGGAGAATAATAATTTTTTAATGAAAGTTTTAATGAGTGATGCCACAGATTCTTTAATTAGGGCTATCGGTCAAGTTAGAGTTAATTTTTTGGGTATATGAAAATAATTAAAATTATATCAATTTCAATTTTACTTTTTAGTGGATTAATCAACGTTGTATTAGCTGCTGATTCTTCATCATGTACTAAATTGGAAATTAAATTACCAGGCATAGGAACCAACGGGGTGGTTTGTGGACCAGCTGAATATTTAGCCGGAATATATAAATTATCCTTAGGAGTTGGCGTGTTTTTGGCCGCTGCAGTAATAGTAATGGCTGGTATAAAATATGCTACTTCTGGAGATAATGGTGGTAAACAAAAAGAAGCGAGAGAAGATATTACTCAAGCTATTTTTGGTTTATTAATCTTATTCGGTTCAGTAATTATTTTAAGAACCATTAATCCTGATTTAGCTGATTTGGGAAAGTGGGAGAATTTACCAAAAATTTCCCCATCTATTTCAGAGCCGATCTTGCCAGGGTTGTCCCCAGAAGATTATGCAAAGCGAGAAGACTTCGATAATTGTTCTTTGAGTTGTCGTAGGAAAATTTCAGATCCGAATGCTTATAATCATTGTATGAACGTGTGTTATAAAATTTTACACGGAAATTATGAAGATATTGAAATTCCCCCCATTATCCTTTAATTTTATATGTCTAAAAAAACTATATTTTTTATAATAGCAATTATTATTTTAGGACTGGTAATAACCGGAGTGATTTTGTATTTTATTTTTAGACCTACAGCAGAGCAACCGGGGACGATAATAAACAATGGATTGCCAACAGATGAAACTGTTACGGGATTTGCTACACCCACTCCTATGGCTACCTTAGCTCCTGAAGAGCAACAAAAAATTAAGACCATCGCTGCTGGAGATATTTTAGCTTTTTGGCCAGCCAGTACTACCACCCTTCAGTATTTTAAAAAAGACGGATTTTATGAGGCAGATTATTCTATGATTCCGGTTAAAGAAGAAAAGAAGGATTTAGGAATTAACTTTAGTAATATTTTAGAGATTAAACCGTCTAAAATTGGAAAAGTTTTGGTTAAATATGTAGCTACTGGAGCCAGTGATTCATCGTATAGCGTTTTAGATATTGCTACGCGCGAATTGAAAAATTTAGATGCCAATATTAAAACAGCCGCTTGGTCTCCCGATGGTCAATCATTAATTTTCTATTATTCTAATAGTCCAATTTTAGCTAATACGACCGTGACTAATGAGCAACAATATCTTGGTCAGATGGATAAAAATTTATCCAATAAAAAGATTTTGATTAATTTTAAAGCCTCTAATGATTTATTGATTGCTTGGCCCAGTACCACCACGGCTTATATTATGCAAAAACCGTCCGGTTATGTAAATCAAACGGTTTTATCATTTGATACTAAAACTAAAATTTTTAAACAATTTGTGGAGGGTAATGGTTTGTTATTAAAATGGGATGCCATAGGTAATTATGGGTTGTTATTCACAACTCAAGATAAGGGGAGCAATCCAACTCTAAAATTAATTAACAAAGAACCAATTTCACTCGGTACTTTCCCTAAAATTACCTTGCCGGAAAAGTGTGTTTTTTCTCAAAAAGCTGCTGTTCTGTATTGCGCCATTACTCCAGAATTAACCAGAGGAGTGATTTGGCCGGATGATTATTATATGGGCGCATTTAATCAAGATGAAGCGATTTATAAGATTGATTTACAAAGCATGGAAGCTGTGCCATTGATCGATAAGGCTATTTTTGAAATTCAGGGAATTGATTTAACTAAAGATGAAACACAATTGATATTTTTTGATAAAATTTCCGGAAATTTATACGGATTGAAATTACAGTGATAGATGTTTGATTTTGTAAAAACAATTAAAAAAGAGTGGGTTTTAATCGTGTTGTTATTAATTTTAGGAATAGCAACGCGGTTTTATCATTTTGGTCAGCCTAATCAGATTGTTTTTGATGAGATTTATTTTTCTAAATTTGTCACCGATTATTTTAAAGGTGAATATTATTTTGATATTCATCCGCCCTTGGCGAAATTATTAATGGCTGGTGGGGCGAAAATAGCCGGAGCAGAGGCGCCTATCGCTTTTGATTTTAAAAACATTGGCAAAGAATACACCGATAATTTCTATAAATATTTGCGTTTTATCGTGAGTATTTTTGGGGCGCTTTTGCCGTTTATTATTTATCTTTTTACCAAAGAACTTTCCAAAAATAAAATCGCCGCTTTTTTAGCCGGTTTGTTTGTAATTTTTGATAATGCTTTTTTAACTCAATCACGCCTTATTTTAATGGACATTTTTCTTTTATTTTTTGGCTTTTTAGGATTATGGCTTTTATTACTAGCGAAGAAACAGCGGCCATTCAGTAAATCTTGGGTCGTTTTATCAATTTTATCCGGTCTTTCTTTAACTGCCGGGTTTGCCGTCAAATGGACTGGCTTGATTTTTATTGGTGTAGCCGGTTTTATTTTATTATTTGATTGGTTAAAAACAAAAAGAGGGAGGGTCTTTTTTGGTCAAGTGGCGATTCTCTTTTTTGTTGGTTTTATTTTCTATTATTCGGTCTTTGCTATTCATCTGGGCATTCTTTCGTATGCTGGAGATGGAGATGCTTTTATGACCCCCTCTTTTCAAAAAACACTGGTCGGCAACAAATATTACGAGGATGCCAGCATTAAACCAGCCGGTACTTTTTTGAAATTTTTGGAATTGAATAAAGTAATGTATACAGCCAATGCCAATATTAAAGCTACCCATTCTTATGGTTCTCAATGGTATACTTGGCCACTTCTTCTAAGGCCGATTTATTATTGGTTTGGAGCGGGAGAAGGGAATCAATCAGCCAGAATTTATCTTCAAGGTAATCCTTTTATTTGGTGGCTGGGCTTGGTGGTTTTTATTTATTGGTTATTTTGGCTGGTCAGACAATTTTTTCAAAAAATAAAAGATTCGGATTTTTTCCCTATTTTATTATTAATGGTGGGTTATATTGGTAATATGCTGGCTTATGTTTTTGTGGATAGAGTAGCATTTTTGTATCATTATTTTCCTTCCTTGTTATTTTTAATGATTGGTTTAGCCATCTTTTTTAGTAAGTATTTTTATAAGAGTAGGGTTGTACTGACGAGTCTTATTTTAATTATTATTCTTTTTTTTCAATTTTTTGCCCCACTTTCTTATGGTTTGCCATTAACCGAGGCGTCGTTTCAGGAAAGAATTTGGTTTAAATCTTGGCAATAAGTTATTGTAAGTTATTATTAAATCATTGTACGTTTTACTGCTATCGCTTGAAAACGTACAAGTAAGTGATATAATATAATTTAAATATGCTTAGAATGGGACCAACAAGAAAAAAGATTATTTTATTGCTAAACGGCGGATTGTCTTTGATTTTAAATAATCGTTTAGGTGGGCAATTTAAGGTTATTAAAACCATAAATAAAGAATGGGATAATATAAATAATAGAACATTGGAAAGGGCTATAAAAAATTTATATCTTGGGAAAATGATTAGTTGTAAGGATAATTTAGATGGAACCACTTCTGTTATTTTATCAGAAAAAGGTAAGAATAAGGCTCTACTTTTTGATATTGATAAAATAAAAATTAAAAAACAAGGAAAATGGGATGGATTATGGAGAATGGTTATTTTTGATATACCAGAGAATCAAAAAATGAGTAGAGACGCATTGGTCGGAAAATTAAAACAATTAGGATTTTACTCCCTTCAAAAGAGTGTTTTTTTGTATCCATATGATTGCCAGGATGAAATAGATTTTATTATTGAGGTGTTTAAATTAAGAAAATATGTTAGGTTTTTAATTGTGGAACGAACGGATGTTGATGTTCATTTAAAAAAAATTTTTAAATTATAGAATTTTTATGTATCTATATTATTGTACGTTTTACTGCTATCGCTTGAAAACGTACAATTTAGAAAATCAAAGTAAATTGTATATGGTAAATTGTATATGTGGCGTTTGTGATTATTTATTTGATTTTTTAAAAAAATAGCCTTATGATAAATAATACTTCTCCGCCCATAGCTCCCCGAAGCAATCCGCTTCGCGTATGCTACGGGGCAAGCAGTTGGTAAAAAACAATAAATAATTTAAATAATGTTATATTTTTAATAAAGTCATTATTCTCCGCCCATAGCTCAGTTGGTAGAGCAACTGCCTTTTAAGCAGAGGGTCGTAGGTTCGAGTCCTACTGGGCGGACCCCATTAGAATTTCTGTCAAGTTTTTTAAAAGCAAATAGTTTTAATAGATAGTCGCCTTGCGACTTGCGTTAGCGAAAGTATAGAATATTTATTAAAATTCTAACGGGGCGAGCCCTAAAAATTAAAAGTTGACCCGCCAGCTGGCGGACAAAAATAAAAAATAAGAAAAAAATATGTTAGATACTAATCAAATAAGGTCAAAAACAAGAAATTTATACGGATTAATCGCTGTTATTATCGTCGCTGTGATAGCCGGGCTTTTTGCTTATGGTAAATTTGATTTTTTACCCAGTTGGATGAAGGGTCCATTTCGTTTAGGTCTTGATTTAAGCGGTGGCACCCATTTAATTTATGAGGCGGATGTTAGTCAAATTCCTGCTAGCGATATTTCCAATACCATGAATGGCTTGCGTGATGTAATTGAAAGAAGAGTTAATTTATTTGGTGTGAGTGAGCCAAAAGTGGAGACTTTAGAGGTGGGAGGCAATCATCGTTTAGTTGTAGAATTAGCCGGTATTAAAGATATTAAAGATGCTATTAAGCTTATTGGAGAAACTCCATTTTTGGAATTTAAAGAACAAAGACCCGAAGCGGAGTCTAATTTGATTATAGAAAAACAAAAAGCTAATGACCCCGCTTACTTATATGAAGACCCATATTTTATTTCTGCTGTCCCGGCTTTAACTGGTAAATATTTGAAATCAGCGCAATTATCTTTTGACCCTACTACTTATGAGCCCTATGTGAGTTTGCAATTTAATGATGAGGGGGCGCAAATTTTTAAAGAATTAACAACTAAAAATATTCAAAAAGTTTTGGCTATTTATTTGGATGGTCAACCGATTTCTTTGCCGACCGTGCAAGATACAATTTCTGGGGGGAAGGCGCAAATTACCGGTAGATTTACAACTGATGAAGCGAAATTGTTGGTGGAAAGATTAAATGCTGGAGCCTTGCCCGTGCCCATTAATTTAGTCTCTCAGCAATCAATTGGCGCTAGCTTAGGCGAACAATCATTTAATTTAAGTATTAAAGCCGGGATTATTGGTTTAGCGGTGGTAGTGGTTTTCATGCTAGTTTATTATCGCGTCTTTGGATTTTTTGCCAGTTTAGCTCTATTAATTTATACCGCTTTATCTTTAGCCGTGTTTAAGTTGATTCCCGTCACTTTAACTTTATCAGGAATTGCCGGTTTCATTCTTTCTATTGGCATGGCTGTGGATGCTAATATTTTGATTTTTGAACGTTCTAAAGAAGAAAGAAGGAAAGGATTAAATAAGTTTAGAGCCATTGAAGAAGGATTTAATCGCGCCTGGCCGTCCATTAGAGATTCTAATATTTCTACTATTATTACTTGTTTAGTGCTTTATAATTTTACCACTTCTATTGTTAAGGGCTTTGCTTTAACATTATTAATCGGTGTAGTTATCAGTATGTTTACGGCTATTACCGTGACTAGGTCATTTTTGAGAGTCTTTATGACTAAAGAATCAAATTCACTCCGTTAAACCCCGCCATAGCGGGGGAAGCGGGGGAATAACAACAAATCTAAATCGTATCAAACAAATTTAAATAATAAGAAAAAGGGCGATTGTATAAAGGTCCCCGAATCTTATTTAACTGGGTAAATGACTATAAATTTTGTAAAAATTAGAAAATATTCTTATATCTTTTCCGGAATTATTATCGTGGCCGCTGTGGTGGGCATTATTTCGTTTGGTTTGAAACCGGGTATGGATTTTTTGGGCGGTTCTTTATTGGAATTAGATATAAGCGCTAATAAAATAACATCAGAACAAGTTAATGAAATATTAAAAAGTTTTGATGTAAATGATGCGGTAATTACTCCGATGGGAGAAGCGGGATTATTGATTCGCGCTAAAGAAATTAGCGAAGAAAAGCATCAACAAATTATTACTAAGATTAAAGAATCTTTTTCCGGTATTGAAGAAACTCGTTTTGAATCATTAGGTCCGGCCATTGGTCAGGAATTAAAAAATAAAGCCATTTCAGGATTGATTTTTGTTATTTTAGGCATTGCCATATATTTAACCTGGGCCTTTCGTAAGGTATCCAAACCTATGTCTTCATGGAAGTATGGCGTGGTTACTATTTTAGCCCTACTTCACGATGTCACTATTCCTACCGGGCTTTTTGCTTATCTCGGACATTTTTTAGGATGGGAAATTGATTCTACTTTTATTACAGCTTTATTGGTTATTTTGGGTTTTTCCGTTCATGATACTATTGTGGTTTTGGATAGAATTAGAGAAAGATTGCGTTCACATGCAAACTTGAGTTTCCCTGAAATTATTAATCAGAGTATTAATGAAACTATGATTAGATCCATTAATACCTCTCTATCTTTGGTTTTGGTTTTGACTGCTTTATTAGTCTTTGGACCTGCTTCGCTACATATATTTGTTTTGACTCTTTTAATTGGTACAGTTTTTGGCACTTATTCTTCTATTTTTATCGCCAGTCCACTTTTATTAGACTGGTATAATTGGATGGAACGTGGAAAATTGAAGAAATAACTTGATTTCAAACGGCTCACCCACCCAAGGCGGATGAGCCGTTCTTTTTTTATTGCTTTATTTTTGGTATACTATGAATATATGATAAACATAAGGTCAATCCACTATTCGCCCACTGGCGAAGGTGGATAAATAAAAAATACCCCGATAAATAATCCGCCTCCGCCAGGTGGCGGAGGCGGGAAGATTCGGGATAACGGTGATAAAAATTTAATTAAATATGGTCAATTTTAATAAATAAGATGAAGGATGAATCAATATAATCCGAATCTTATTTAACGGAGCAAGTGAAAAAATATTTATTTTTAATTATTTTATTTATTGGAGTTTTTATATTAAATAGTGAAATTGTATCAGCTCGAAGTACTTGTGATAGTTATTCCGGCTCTACTCAAGTAGCTAGAGATACGTGTATAGAGGTTGGTTGTAAGGTGGCTGGAGAAGAGTGTCTCTCTCAAAAAGAATATTATTGTGGTATAACATTTTTAGGTTATGGGGATGATGAGCAATATTGCACCCCAAAATCTGATTGTTGTGTATGGGTTGATGGACCGATGAATTATGATTACTGTTATCCTAAGCAAAATACTGCATCATGTTCCTATCCGGATGCTCCTATCCCGCCCACTGGTTCGTGCTCTAGTTTAACAAAATCATATCTTTGTTTATTAAGAACAGACTGTATTTTTACTCCTTATAATCCCACAGATTTTACTATGGGTGGCACATGTGGAAGTAAGTATTCAGCACCTTCTATCTCTACAGAGGCTGATTTGGGCGGAGTAAGTTTTAATAATCCTACTGTTTTAGGGATATTTAAGGCTGGGATACAAAAAGTTAATAATATTTGTTCTGCTTTCGCTTTTACTAATGTGACTTATAAGATTGATAATGGAGCAGAAAAAACATTGGGTTGTTGGAAATCCTCTGGATCAGTTAGTTGCACCAGTAATTTAGAAATATCAAAGCCTCTTGCAAAAATTGGAGAAATTTTTAATAGCATTTTAAGTATTTTTAGATCTCCGAAACAATTATTAGGCCTTCTTGATGAAGATCCTGGAGAGGGAGGGGGCGGTGGAGGAGGAAATACCTCTTGTTCGTCGTGTATGGTTAATCAATATCAATTTAATAGCGGGTGTTCTATTAGTACTACTGGACTTTCTTCCGGTAGTCACACTTTAAATTTAATTTTTAAAACTAATTCTTCAGTTAAGTCGTCTTATACAAAGTCATTTACTTTTTCTAGTGGTTCAACGGCAGAATGTGATACTACTAAAAATCATAGTAATAATAGTAATGATGCTTGCGTGGCTAAATATGGAATTGGTGGGGGGATTTGTTGCCGTGATATAAATGAATCTAAACCAGGGCCCGGTTATTGTGATAGATGTGGTGGTGACATTAAACCAACCTCAGCTCCAACACCGACCCCGCCTCCCGCAGTTTTAGTTCAAGAGTTGTCTTTTGTTTTTTCCGGACAAAATGTTACTAAGAGTGGAAAAGCAGGGGCTAAGATTACAGCTAGCCCCGGTGATTTGATTAGATATTCCGTAGAGGTTACATCCACTGGTAAAAATGAAGTAAAAAATACTTTAGTAAAAGCATCAATACCAGGGAAGGTTGTGTTTCAAGATGGTTCTTTGACTGTTGATGGGCAGAGAATGTCTGGAGATTTTTTTGGTAGAGGATTAGACATTGGTACTTTAGCTGCTGGACAAAGCAAGACTCTTTCTTTTGACGCCATGGTGGTTACTCAGAGCCAATTTACTCCTAATTCCCAAGAAACATTAACATCATCCGTGGTGGTGCAGGGCGTGGGAGTGATGGCTAAGACTGGTTCTGTGAGTTTGACTGTGGGCGCGGGTAAAGTGGTGAGTGAAATGTCATTAGACATGAATGCTCGTAATATTACTAAAAATACTGGTTTGAGTAGAAATTTAGAAGCTAACCCAGGAGATACCGTAGAATTTCGTTTAGTGGCTATTTCCACAGGAGAAGGAGTAGCTTCGGGAGTAAAAATAGCCGATAGCTTGCCCGGTGCTTTTGAATATATTTCCGGAACTACAAAAGTAGACGGTTCTTTTACTGCTGATGGTATTGTAGGCAACGGTATTAGTTTGGGTAATTTAGAAAGAAATAGTTCACGAGTGATTGTTTTTTCTGCTAAAGTTTCCGAGTCTTATGAATACTCTATTGGAGAAAATTATTTTCAAAATATAGGAAAACTGGTTGCTTCTAATGTAACCGCTATGACTGATTATCTTGATGTCAAAGTAACAAGAGAAGCAATTTCTGATAGCAAGATGTCAGTGGGCGCGCGATTGGCTACTAGCGCGCAGTTTTTCTACAGTCGTTCTCTTTCTGCTAGCCCCAGTCAACAAGTGGAATTTGCGGTAAAAGTTACAGCCACGGGAGAAGCAGATTTAAATAGCGTGGTTTTAAAAAGTAGTTTTCCTTCTAAGCTTACTTATGTAAAAGGTTCATCTTCCATTGATGACCAAAAAGTTGATGACAGTATTATTAGTGGTCTTAATATTGGCAATATTCCTCTCGGTAGTTATAAGATAGTAACTTTTCACGCTGTCATTAGTGGTTCATCTTTATTTAATTATGGGAATACACCCTTGGTTAATGAATTAGTTATGACAGCCAATGGAGTGGATGCTACCGTGAGAGAAGTGACTATTAATGTCAATAGATATAGACCGCAAGCTAGTCCTTCTCCGTCTTTAGAATTGATGGCTTATAATGAAACTCAGGGTCAGGATGCTGCGACTGTTTTAGCAAAGCCTGGTGATATAATTTGGTTAGTAATGTTGGCTAAGAATAATTATGCAACAGCCATTAGTAATTATGAAATAAAAAACGATATTAATGATTTATTAAAGGTTGGTTCTGTGACTTCTACTGGTGGCGGCGCTTTAACTGCGGGGCAACTAACTTATCCTGCATCTATTATCCCTCCAGAGAGCACTATTAGCAAAGAATTAAAGATTAAAATCAGTGAATCGGATAAATGGAATGATGTTTTACAAGTTTCCAATACTTTTGGTAATACGGCCATAATTAATTTAGAAAAGACTGTTATTATTCCGGAGCCCAAAATAGAGGTAATTAAGAGAATTATTAATAGCACGTGGGCTAATGGCACGGAAGTATCCATAGAGGCTCGTCCCAATGACCAATTGGAGTTTATAGTGGAAGTAACTAATATTAGCCCGGTAATGGTGGGAGATGTGAAGGTAGTGGAAAATTTACCGCCCAAGCTCACTTATGTGAGCGGAGATGCCAGCGCTTCTTATAATAGTTTAACCGGAGAGGTTTTATGGGAGTTAGGAGCCTTGATTCCGGGAGAAAAGAAAGAATTGAGACTTTTAGCCTCAGTCAGTAGTGATGCGTTTGTTCCTAGTGAATTTTCTTTAATATCTAGAGCTGAAGCTTCCAACGGCATTAATAACATTTCTTTTGATTCTAATGAAGTGAAGGCTGGAATCAGTAGCTTCCTTAATCCTTATAGTAATTGGATAAAAATAATCGGCGGGGTAGTCGCCTTGATTTTATTAGTCATATTTGGTTATCTTCTATACAAGCGTTTTATTAAGAAAAGAGATACTAATGAATATCTTCCGCTCGGAAAAAATTAAGAGAATTATTTTGTTGATAGGCGACATATTTTGTCTTTATATCGCCTTGTTTTTGATGTTAATTTTGCGTTTTGGTTGGGCTGTTTCTGACGGTGTTTTTAACGTTCATTTTCAACTTTTTTCTTTTGTTTTTTTGGTTTGGTTAGTGGTTTTTTACATCGGTCATTTCTATGAAATAGGGACGGTAGCTAAAAAATGGCAATTCTTCAAACCTTTAGTGGAGGCCGCTATTGCTAATTTTATTCTAGCCATTGTTTTTTTCTACATTTACCCCACTATTACCCCGAAAATTAATTTATTTTTAGTTTCTGTATTTTCTTTTGTTTTGTTGTTTTTATGGCGATCTGTTTTTAATGTCGCCTTAGGAAAAAGTTCCGCTGCCCGTGTTTTGATTTTGGGCAAGGGAAAAGAAGTGGAAGAATTACGCGCTTATTTGGATATTTCTCCTCAGTTGGGCTATCGGGTGGTATTGGTGATGGATTCTTTTGAGGGGACTAATCAGGATACTTTTATTAATTTAGCTAAAAATGAGAAAATTAATATTATAGTAGTTGACCGTTTATTCAGTCAGGGTGGAGATTTAGAAGCTAAGAAGGCTTTATTTAGAGCTTTATTTGCTAAGGTTAGCCTTTTAGATTTGGCTATATTCTATGAAATGGTAATTAAAAAAATTCCTCTTTCTGTGATTGATGAGGTATGGTTTTTTAATAATTTTAATTTAAAGAGAGGGGTTTATGAGGCTGGCAAAAGATTTTTTGATTTTATACTGGCCTTACCTTGTTTTCTTATTACCCTTCCATTTTGGCCGTTTATTATTTTAGGCATTAAAATTACTTCTTCGGGGCCGGCTATTTTGAAAATGGAAAGAGTGGGGGAGAATAATAAAAATTTTAGAATTTTTAAATTTAGAACCATGATTGACCACGCGGATAAAATTGGGCCACATTGGACCGTGAAAAATGATTCTCGTATCACCAAATTTGGGAGTTTTTTAAGAAAAACTCATATAGATGAAATTCCGCAATTTATTAATATTATTAAAGGAGATATGTCTTTTGTGGGCCCCAGGCCAGAAGAAAAAGATTTGGTTAATTTATATTCTGATACCATTCCCTTTTATCGTATTAGACATATGGTAAAACCGGGGATTATTGGTTGGGCAATTTTAAATTATCCTCACGGGTCTTCGGTAGAAGACGCTATTCAAAAATTACAATATGATTTATATTACTTAAAAAATCGTTCTTTTTGGTTGGATTTAGGGATGATTACCAGAATTTTTAGGATTCTTTTGGTGCATAAGACACATTAGGAAGTATAAAGCAAAAAGTATCAGTCAATAACATTCCGACATTCT
>CAZTRS010000014.1:0-13690 GCA_964616795.1 uncultured Candidatus Saccharibacteria bacterium | reverse complement strand
TGGCAAATATAAAAAACAAGAAGGCAGATAAAATCACGGCGCCAATAAGATAATAAAGAATGGGGTTAATAGCTAAAATATGCGGGTCAGCAAAAGGGCCAAGGAAATTCAGGCTGTATTTGGGAAAATTTAATTGCGGAAACTTACCTAAAACGAAAAATCCGATACTCGCCAAAAAAGCCACAATAGAAGAAAAAATCGTAATTTTATCAGGAATAATATAATGACGCATATCTATTACGGAAACAGAAATCAAAACAGAAACAAAGAAAAACCATAATAAAATCAAAAGGGGCGCCCAAAAATAAACTTCCGGCTTGGTAAAAAGATAATAACTTAAAAAATTAAAGTTTAATATTTTCCAAGCCAAAATCATAAAAATCAAGGCTGTAGAAAATTCCACTATAGGATATTGCCAGGAAATTTTTTGATGACAAGTGCGACACTTACCTTTCAAAAAAATAAAACTGAGGATGGGTATCAACTCAAACCAAGCCAATTGTCTCTTACAATGCGGGCAATAAGAACGGCCATGAAAAGCTTTATTAACTCTATTAGGTTCATCGGGATTAAAGCGCAAAGTAAGCACATTGATAAAACTGCCCACAATCAAACCCAAAACACCGGAAAATATTAAAAATAAGTAAAACATCAAAAAATAATATCCACCCGTTAAGTATAAACATTTATTGTTTTTTAAAAAAACAAATGTTTATAAAATTTGAATAGCATTCAAATTTTTACTGAACTGGGCAAGTCTTAAAACTGAACACAATAAACCGTATCGGTAGCTGTATCTCCACAATCTATACCAAAAATAGTTCCATCCAAATCATTTTTCAAAGATTGACTCCCGGAATCTTCTAAAACAACGGCAATAACATAACTTTGAGGATTAATGCCATCATCGGGGTCGCTGGCATAAGCGTAAGAATTTTCATCCCCTAATGGGTCTTGTGAAATTTGAGTAATACCAATACCGGCACCGGTAATCGCGCTGGTCATTCTTTCCCAGCTGTCCAATGCGCTGGAATAAGCCACTACCGGATATTTATTTTCCTTGGCATAATAAATTTCCAATCCATTTTGAGCTTGTTTTACATCGGAAACACGACGAGCATCGCGACCACGGCTTCTGAAAGAACTCAACCCGACTAAAATCATAGAAGCCAATAAACCAATGATGGCTACTACAATCAACAATTCCATCAATGTAAAACCTCGATTAGAATTTTTTATTTTATACATACCAAATAGTGAAATTTCATCCGTCAGCTGGCGGACTGAAATTTCTTAATTAATTTATATTATATGGACTTTTTAACTTGTCGGGTAGTGTGCTTTGCTCTACTACCCGATTAAATACCAGATTGTTTTTGGCGTAAAACGCCTTTTGAAATTTTACCACCTGGCATTTTTTTATAACAATATTTTTTAAACGACAACTTAAAATTTATATTTCGTACTTTATACTTTTTGCTTTAAACTTTTTAGAATACTTGCGCTAAGTTATAAATTGGGATAAGAACAGCTGCCACGAACAAACCAATAAACACGCCGAGGAAAACAATCAAAATCGGCTGAATCAATTCTACGGAATTATTGATGGCATTCTGGACCTCTTCATTATAGAAAGAAGAAACTTTCTCTAATAATTCATCTATCTTACCGGAATTTTCACCAATCACAATCATTTGAGTAACCATAGGAGGAAAATATTCAGGATAACGAGCAAAAGTACCGGAAATGGTACCCCCCTTTCTAATATCATCGGCGGTCTCATTTAAAACCCTACGATAAATAGTATTGTCTACTACACGCCCGGAAATCTCCAAAGAATTAGCGATGGGCAGTCCCCCTTTTAATAAAACATTAATTGAGGTAGCTAACCTGGTAATAGCAATTTTTTTATTCAAACCGCCAATCACCGGAA
The DNA here is from genome assembly GCA_964616795.1 of uncultured Candidatus Saccharibacteria bacterium. Classification (GTDB taxonomy): domain Bacteria; phylum Patescibacteriota; class Minisyncoccia; order UBA6257; family JAAZHW01; genus DAONDV01. Next base: position 11,757 of record CAZTRS010000014.1, on the reverse strand, counting down.
TACTTAAAACAATTTCGTCCCAAACTTGTTTTCCTTCTTCTCCTCTGAAATATTTAATGGCAAAAGCGGTAACCGCTACCAAAAATATTAAAATCGCCCAACCCCAAGAAGACAAGAACCCGCCCACACCCATTACTATCCTAGTCAAAAGCGGCAATTGAACATTGACTTCATCAAAAATTCCCTTCAATTGCGGCATAACTACGGTTACTACCACGGCTACAACTACAATAAATATGACAATTACGAAAATCGGGTAAATCATGGCGCCCTTAACTTTACTATTCAATTTCATTTCCCTTTCTAAATAATCAGCCAAAAAAAGCAGGGTTTGTTCCAATCGTCCGGAAACTTCAGCCGAACGTACCATGTTCACAAAAAAATCAGAGAAAACATTGGGGTGTTTAGAAAGAGCTTGAGATAAATATAAACCCCCCTCCACATCAGTATAAATATCAAAAACAGCGTCTTTTAAAACTGGTTTGCTGATTTGTTCATGAAGAGTCCTTAGCGCATCGGAAATTGTCACCTCAGCGGAAATCAAGGTGCTGAATTGCCTAGTGAAAAGCATTAAATCTTTTGTATTTACTTTTTGAAAGAAACCAAAAAGCGTTTCAGAAATCTTTTTCTTTTCTGTTGTTTCCAAGGACAGAATATAGAGTTTATTTTCCTGTAAAATTCTGATAGCCAAATCACGGCTGGCCGCTTCCACTAAGCCCGCTTGTACTTCTCCCCCCTCATTTCTCGCTGTATATCGAAACTTTGCCATAATTGTTGAAATTTTCGAGCTCATCATATTGTAGCGAAGAAAATTTCACCACAATTATGAGCACCCCGCACCTTTTCTAACGATAATCTTTATTTTATTAATATCTAAGCCGTTAGGCGGCTTCGCCTTACAATCTTTAATATATCATTGCGTATCATTGGAAAAGGTGCGGGGTAAACTTTTTATTACTGCTCGGTTTACGACCTCGCAGATAAAAACTTTATCTTGATAATAATGTTGCTAACTCTGATGGATTTAATGAATGGATTTGCGCATTCTCCAAAGAAATCTCTCCTTGTTTCACTAAATTAGCCAAACAACGATTCAAAGAAAGCATTCTTTCTTGAATACTGGTTTCAATTACCAAATCAATTTGATAAACCTTATCTTCACGAATTAAATTACGAATAGCCGAATTAGTAATCATGATTTCATAAGCCGGAACACGACCCCCTGACAATCTTGGAATTAATCTTTGAGAAACAATACCAACTAATGTAGAGGCTAATTGAGAACGAATTTGACCTTGTTGCGTTGCCGGAAAACTATCTATAATACGGTCAATAGTTTGAGCTGCTGAATTAGTATGTAAAGTAGAAAAGACTAAATGTCCTGTTTCCGCGGCCGTCATAGCGGTTTGCATTGTTTCCGGGTCACGCATTTCTCCAATCATAATGACATCCGGGTCCTGACGCAGGATAGAACGCAAAGCTCGATTAAAGCTTGGGGTATCACTCAAAACTTCACGCTGGTCAATAATACAACGGTCCTGAGCAAAAACATATTCCATTGGGTCTTCAATGGTAATAATGTGCTCTGTGCGTTTATGATTAATTTCATCAATCAAAGCAGCTAAAGTTGTTGATTTACCCTGACCGGCCGGACCTACTACCAACATAAAACCTTGAGAAGTTTTAATAAAATCGTGCAAAACCGGAGGCATATTTAATTCTTCTACGGTTCTAATCTTGGCGGAAATTAAACGCAGGGCTGCCGCCACATTACCCTTTTGATAATAAACATTAACACGAAATCTGGCTAAATCAGATATAGCATAAGAAAAGTCTAATTCCCTATCTTGAATAAATGTTTGTTTCCTGTCTTCCGGAATTAATTCCGCTACCAATCCTTCCGCTATTTCTTTAGTAAAAACTTCTTCTTTATTTAAAGTTGTTAAACGCCCATCAATTCTTAGGGTTGGGCGACGACCAACGGAAAAATGCAAATCAGAAGCATTTTCTTTAGCCGCTAAATCCAAAAGCTCTCTTAATTTTTCTTTGTAATCCACTTGCCCCGTTAAATAAGATTCGGGATTCATTTATTTACCCTTCATCTTATTTATTAAAATTTATCTGTTTAAGTAATTATTTTTTATCCCCCCGAATCTTTCCGCCGAAGAGGCGGATATTTAATCGGGGTAATTTTTCTATCTCGTTTCTTTTAATATCTCGTCCAGAGAAACTAATCCTCCCATAGCCTTAATAATACCATCCTGTCTTAAGCTAATCATCCCCTGTTTTTTAGCTACGGACAATAAAGAAGTTTCCGTCGGGTCTTTTAAAATTGCTTCTTCCAACTCCGAGGTCATTTTTAACATTTCGTAAATTCCGATTCTGCCTTTAATACCTTTATAATTACAAACTTCGCATCCTTGAGGTATGTATACCTCATAAGGCTTTTTTATATTATACCTCTCTTTTATCTCTGGAGGCAAGATTGCTAATTCTTTTTCCACAACTTCCAATAAACTGCCCGTCAAAGAAGATTTTTTCTTGCATTTTTCACATAATCTTCCCACCAAGCGTTGAGCCGTCATTAAAATTAATGAAGACGGCAATAAAAATGATTCCACTTTCATATCCATTAAACGAGGCACCACGCCTATAGCATTATTAGTATGCAAAGTAGAAAGCACAATATGACCGGTTAAGGCAGCATGCACCGCTAAGGCTGCTGTCTCATTATCACGAATTTCACCAACCATAATCACATCCGGGTCCTGACGAACAATTTGTCTCAAACCCGAAGCAAAATCATAACCGATTTCCGGTTTTACCTGAGATTGATTCACGCCTTCCACGAAATACTCCACTGGGTCCTCCAGACTCACAATATTAATTCCCTCATTATTCATCTTTTGTAGAATCGCGTATAAAGTTGTACTTTTACCGGAACCAGTCGGACCAGTTACCAAAATCATACCAAAAGGTCTATCCATGGCTTCACTTAAAATAGCCAAATGATAATCATTTACTCCCAAATCAGTAATGCTTCTTAAGCCGGCTGACGGGTCCAGCACACGAATTGCCACTTTTTCTCCCAAAGCAGTGGGAAAAGTGGAAACACGGTAATCAACCTCTTTATTATCTATCATAGTTCTAAAACGACCATCTTGAGGCACGCGATTTTCATCAATTTTTAAATCAGAAAGAATTTTAATACGAGAAATTACCGGCGGATGAAGTTCCAGTGGTAAATCCAAAACTGATTTTAAATCTCCATCAACACGAAAACGAACTTTCAATTTACTCCTTTGGGGTTCAATATGCACGTCGGAAGCCCTGGCATTAATCGCTTGTTGTAAAATAGTAGAAACTAATTTTATTACCGGCGCTTCTTCAGCTACGGCTCCACTGGCCTCATCAATCCTTACTATTCTTTGTTGAGGTAATAAATAACCGGATTTATTCTGTTTTTTAAAAACATCCAAAACATCGGACACCTCTTTTACTCTTTGTTCAAAACTACGATATCCTTGCCACAAACTACTCAAGGCGCTGGCTGTGACCAAATAAACACCAATATTAATTTTCTTCTGCTTAGCCACCAACCTCAAAGCTTCTTGAGCTCTCACGTCATCAGGATTAAGCATACCCACCAAAAGAGTTTCCCCTTCTTTGCCAAAACTGATAATTTTATTATTCTTGGCAAATTCTTCCGGAATCATATTTAAGATTTCCGGCAATATTTTTTCATCTTTAGCAAAAATTTTTAATGGTATCTTGTGATATTCACTTTTAGCTTTTCCAATTTCTTCTTCAGAAATAGTTTTTTTCTCCGTTAAAATGGATTCTGCCGGACGCCCCAAGCTTTCAGCCTCTCTCAAAACACTCTCAGCCATAGCCGGAGTGATTTTTCCATTTTTTATTAAAATATCTAAAAGATTTTTATTAGGAATCATGCCAATGTTGTTTAAATTTATAAGTGAAACTCAATGTTGAACGCTATATTTTTATATAATTTTGTTCAGTCAAAAAATAAAAATATAATTTTCACTTTTTTCCTTCACTGCAATTATAAATTTAATCACAACACTGAGCACTCCGCACCTTTTCCAACGATAGACAAGCACAAAAAGAAAAAATATAAGGCGAAGCCGCCTTACGGCTATGCTCTTTCTATATGAAAAATTATTATTAGAAAAGGTGCGGGGTTAAGGTTTTCTAGTTCCGCCTTCGGCGGAAAGAAAGCCCTTAAAACGGAATAAAGGGATTTGGTCGTCCGGGAGTTACTCTAATTTCCACTGGCTCCGCATAAGCTTTCAACGATTTATAAAGAGGATTGTCTAAAATAGTCGTCGGGTCAAATTTTAAATTAACAATACCTCCAGTGAAATCCTTTTTTAAATTTTCCGGCACCAAAGATGATTCTCCGGTACCAGAACCAAACAAACCCCCTAATCCTCCCGACTGACTAAAGAATATAAAATAAATTGCAATAATCGCAATAATCAAAATAACTATAATAATATATAAAGCCATGCTCTTTTTTGGTTTTTCTTCTGTGTATTCCATACCAAGTAGTGAAATTTCAAATTATATTGATTATTTAATGAAATTTCTTTATTTTTTTATATTTATTGTTTATTTGGACTTTGGTTTTTGCTCAGAAGTAGAGTTTTTTGAAATTCTACTACCTGGCATAATGTTTGAACGTTGAATATAGAAGGTAGTGAGTAGTTTTTTATTAAATTTATTTTTTCACTCTATCTTCCATTTACTACTTACTACTTTCTACTTTCCAATCTATTGATAATAAACGTTGAGAGATACTTTAAAATTAAAAACTCCTTGATTTTTTGTGATTTCTGAGCCTGAAATGCCGGAAAAAGAAATTTTTTGCACATCCATCAAACGAATATTCCCTTCTATGGCTGATAGCCAAGTTTTAAATGATTCATAAGAACCCAGTAAAGAAACATCAATACGGGTAATCTGATTGTTTTTTACCAAGACATCTTTCTTTGGTTGAATGACGGTCATATTTTCAAAATTAACGCTTTGAGTAGTCAACCCGGCTTGTATAGAAATATTATTAATTTGAGCCAACACATTTTGAATTTCAGCTTCGCGAGGAACACTTAAAGAAATAGTCTGATTAACCCCGCTCAAACTTTTGTATTGATTAATAATAGATTTAGCAATCTGCACGGCTTCATATTGTTCTTCATATTGAGTTTTTTCTTGAGAAATCTTTCCGTTTAATTCTCCGATACTTTTAAAAGCCGGCCAATCCATACCGAAGAACACGCCCAAAGCAGCGCCCACCAGAATAAAAACAATAACTAAACTAATATTTCTTTTAGTAGTATACTTCATCATAAATTTATTGCTGGAAAACTTTGTACACGAACGACGGTTTAAAAGTTACTTCTATATTAAAATTAGAACGTTCCGGAGTGGTTTGTCTGACATCGGATAAAATTATTTTCTGGAAATCAGAGGTTCTTTGAAAAGCTAAAAGTTGTTGCGCGATAACATCTAAGTTCTGAGCATAACCATCCATCTTCAAGCGACCCTCTCCAAAATTAAAATCAAAATTAGTAAAAGTCACTTGAGGTAAAGTAATTAATTCCAAGCGTTCAAAAATTTGACTCGGGTATAAATGAGCCTCCAATAACTTTTGCAAATTAACGAACTGAGAATAAAAAACAGTTACCTCTTCTCTATCTTGTTTGGGAATCTCCTGTTCCAAGCCCTTAATTTTATTCTCCAAATCAGCCACTTGTTTATCCAAAAATTTAAGATAAACAAAATTTAATAAAAGATAAACCACTATTGTGATTACCAATAAAATTACGCCAAAACGAATAAACTTACTAAGCCATCCGCTTGGCATTTTATTGGGACCGAATGAATCCATTAATTGAAATTCTGGCATATCAGGTAGTGAAATTTTAAATAATATATGAACATTATTTAAAAATCGTTAAAAATTACTTTATTTAGACTCTATGTTTAATACCAGGATATTTAGCGCAAAGCGCCTTTTAAAATTCTACTACCTGGCATAATTTTTACCTTTACCCTTATATTTTAACAAATTTTTACAAATCAACAAAGGGGATAACTACCTATAGCTATTAAATACAAAATACATAGTAAAAAACAACGTTAAAATAAGTGTTTTTCTTTGTCTTTTGTACTTTTTGCTTTGTATTTTATACTCTAATAGTCTATCTGTCCCAAAGAATTAATAGTAATTGTTTTCGTAATTTCTGCATTAACCTTAGAAGCTATAGTAATAGAAATATTTGTAGCAACGGGGTCACCGGTAATTCTCTGAAAAATAGCTTCATAAAAATTACCGGTAGTAGGATTGGTGAATTCCACATCATTACCAAGCATAATAGTCTCAACTGTATTGGTAGCGCTATACGTATTTTTAAAAAGAGCGTAAAAATCTTCTCCAGCCAAAGGATTTTCCCAATGCACGCCCCATGCCACACCGTCTTGTCCGCTCTTAGCCCTCATCTGCGCTTCTCTGGTAAAGCTCACCATTTTTTGCAAAGTCGCATCAATATCGGCTGTCCGACGATAACCACCCAAATAAACAAAACCCACACTGGCAATAATTACCAAAATCGCCATAGAAATCAAAAGTTCCACAAGGGTAAAGCCCAATATTAAGAATTTTTTATTTTTTTTATTCACACTGGATAGTGAAATTTCAGTCCGCCAGCTGACGGATGAAATTTCTTATTTAACTTATTTAATTAAGGATTTATATTATTACCAGGTTTTTTGGCTACCTAAGGCAGCTTTTGAAATTCTACTACTTGGCATTTTTTTAATCATAGATTACTGCGCTCCACCCATTTGCCCAACGAATTGATAAACTGGCATAATTACCGCCATAGCAATACCCCCAACAATCACACCCATAAATAACAACATCAGAGGTTCTATTAAAGCTACGAGTGATTTTACAGACATATCTATTTCTTTTTCATAAAATTCGGTAAGAGTTCCAAAAATTTCTTCCGTATGCCCAGCCTTTTCTCCCACTGCCACCAAAGTTCTGATAGTTTGAGGAAAAACCGGTTCTTTACGAAAAGCGTCTCCCATGGTTAAACCCTTAGATAATCCTTCCCTACCAATCCTTATAATCGCCTGTTTCATTTCATCGTGACCCACTGTTGTGGCGGTAATTTCTAAATTTTCTAAAATCGGCAAACCTGCGCGCATTAAAGAACCGAAGGTACTGCAAAATCTTTGATAAGAATTTTTTTGCATTACACCCTTGATAACTGGCATTTTATATATAATACGGTTAAATATTTTTTTACCGGATTTATTTTTTCTAAAAAATAAAACTGAAGCGACAATAACCACAGTAAGAACTGCGAAAACCGTTATGCCATTATGAGACATGAAATCGGATACGGCAAAAATTACCTTGGTAACAGGCGGGATTTTCATTTCTCCAGTATCAAACATACCGGAAATTCTAGGAATAGCAAATGTTACCATCATGACTAAAATACCAAGGGAGGCGCCCACTAATAAGATGGGGTAAGTTAAGGCTGATTTTACTTTTTGTTTTATTTCTTTTTCACGTTCCAAAGAATAGCTTAAATCATAAAATATTTTTTCCAGATTTCCCGATGCTTCCCCCGCTCTTATTAAACTAACAAAAACTTGATTGAAAATATTAGGATAAGATTGAAAAGTTGTATAAAAGGGAAGCCCTTTTTCTAAGTTTTGTCTTACTTCTGTCAAAAACATTTTCATAGCTGGTTTTTGAAAATCAACTATTAAAATATCAATGGCGCGAAAAAGATCAGTACCGGATTTTAACATTAAAGATAAATATTTGCACAAAAATATTTTATCGGTGAGATTGATGGAACTACCAAAAATATTTTTACTGAGATTACCCTTCAGGGTTTTAGCGGATTTTATACTAATCGGTGTTAGACCTTGATTTTTAATGTGCTCCAAGAGCGCGGCCGCATCTTTAAAGTCGCCATCACCTTCTATTAATTTCCCTTCTTTATTTGTCGCTGTGTAATGAAAAAGCATTAATATAATACTAATATACTAATTGATACTAATAATACGAATAAATTATTCACGTATTAGTATAATCGCAGCGAGGGAGTAAAGTAAGAATATCAATTATTACTTTACGACCGAGCAAGATTATATAGCGAAGCGTATATAATTCGTATGCATTCGTATATTGGTATTGCATGTATTCGACATTATTCCCTAATAACCCTCATTACTTCTTCTATGGTAGTCAATCCTAATTTCGCTTTTCTTATGCCATCTTCAAACATAGAAATCATTCCTTTTTCTTTAGCCAAGGCTCTAAATTTATCTAAAGTAAAATCTGATTGATTGACTAGACGTCTCATGTCTTCATCCATATCCAAAACTTCAAAAATAGCCATCTGCCCCCGATAGCCAGTAAAGCCACATGACTGACATCCCGCTCCTTTATATAAAACTTTTGGTAAATCAGGATTTTTTACTCCCGTAAATCCTTCCAATTGTTTTTTTAAGCTAATCAAAACCTCCTGGTCGGGCTCATAAGACTGAATGCAGTCAGAACATATTTTTCTGACCAATCTCTGGGCGGACACCGTATTGACAACTGCGGACACCAAAAAGGGCGGCACTTTCATATCAATAAAACGCGGGATTGTAGTTGGAGCATCATTAGTATGCAAAGAGGATAAAACCAAATGACCGGTCAAGGCGGAATGAACGGAAATTTCCGCTGTTTCTTCATCACGAATTTCACCGACCATGATAACATTCGGGTCCTGACGTAAAATGGCTCTTAACCCGGAAGCAAAAGTAATACCCGCCTGATTATTAATTTGAGTTTGATTAACATAACGAATATCATACTCAATCGGGTCTTCAATAGTAACGATGTTAATATCCGGTTTATTCAACATATTCAAGATAGAATACAAGGTAGTAGTCTTACCGGAACCAGTCGGGCCAACCACCAAAAGCATTCCGTAAGTTCTTTTAATGCTGCCTTCTATAATTTTAATTACATCCTCCATCATTCCCAACTCCGCCAAACTCATTGGTTTAGCCGAGGCTTTTAATAAACGGGTTTCCACTTTTTCTCCATAAAAAGTCGGCATAATAGAAACACGAATGTCCATTCCTTCGCCCAAAGCCTCATGACGAAAACGACCGTCTTGCGGACGATTATGTTCATCAATTTTTAAATTAGCCAAAAGCTTAACACGAGCCACAATAGCTGGATGAATCTCCTTGGGAATTCTGGCAATTTCATGAAGCACCCCATCAATTCTAAATCTAATCATTAAAATATCTCTTAATACTTCTATATGCACATCGGACGCATTTAAAGAAATAGCATAAGTGAAAATCGCATCCACAATATTAACAATCGGTAATTCTTTGGCTATATTTTGCTCATCAGTATCTTTCAATTGAGCTCCGGCGCGCACATTGTCTTCAATAACTTTTTGAAAATCCTCTACTACTTCTTTTCCATAAAGAGAATAAACATAATTCAAATCTTTAGCGGTGGCTAAAAAAGTTTTAATCGGAGCGTTAACATATTTCTGAACAAAGCCTAAAGTTTCCAAATCACTGGGGTCTTCCATGGCTAAAGAAAAAGTTCCATCTTCACTCTTATCAAAAACCACCACCCTTCTTCCTCTGGCTACATCTTCCGGCAAAATATTTAAAAGGTCTTTTTTTATTGGTTTGCCTCTTAATTTTACTAATGGCGTTTTAAAGAAATCAGAATAAAGTTGAAATAAATAATCTTCGGTAATAAATGCCCGAGAAACTAAAATATTGGCCAAATCTTGACCAGTTCTTTTAGAATCAGTTAAAGCTGACTCAAAATCTTCAGCAGGAATTAAATTACTTCCCACCAAAAGCTCTTTGAATCTATCCGGTGGTAATCTTAATGCCATTAGTAATAGTATACCAAAAAAATACTTTACAATAAAGAGTCTGTCTATAAAAAATGACTTAACGAAACGGCTCAGCCCGCCAAAGGCGGACTGATCCGTTGAATTTTACTACATTCTACCAACTACTCTCTACTTTCTACCTTCTACTTTCCACTCTCTACTCACCACCTTCCACCTTCTACCTACCACTTTCTACATTCTACTTTCTAATTTAAAATTTCAAAGATTGAATAATTGGTATTTTCATAATCCAATCACTAAAAACAATCACAACAAAAGCCAAAGGAATCCACAAAGAATACAAAGAAAAAACTTGCCCAAATTTCATTCGCTTAAAAATCAAATTAAATAAATAAATAAGCACCGCCAATCCAATCACGGAAAAAATATAAAAAATCCAATAAGGATGGCCGACAATCACTAAACCATAAATAATGTGCCATGGTTCATCGTCTTCAAAAAATCTTTGGTCAAAACGTTTATTTAAAATTTTAGCCAAAACAATAAATACTAATCCCACTAAAATAGCGGCTAACACCGGCCAAGCAAAATGATAGGCGCAGTAACCGATAAAATAACTGATGGGCGTGTGCGGAGGCAACAACCCCTGAGAAGCATCGCCATGACTCCAAATATAATATTGACCGAAAAATTCCAAAGCTATTTTCAAAACTATGGAAATTAAAACGAAAATAACAACGGGCTTGATAAATCTTTTTGTTCGTTTTTGACGCAAACTAAAGATTAAACCCGCTGTTATTGCAATATAAACTAAAGGCAAAAACTTGATATAATTTTCTATCAATACAATCATGCTCTTTACCCCGTTAGAAATCACGCCCGCGTCCCGCCCCGTTAGAAGTTTTTTTATTATTGGTTATTTTTTTACATTCTCTACTTCTAACGGGGTAAACTCCTAAAGGGCTTAGGGACGGGCTATTCCTAATGGGGTTTAATCAGTTAAGTGAATATTATGGATAGAAATATCCGGGAGAAGTACTATTTAACAAATCTAATCCCGGGTCAGAACCTACTTCATAAAGTAGGGGACTGTTTCCGCCATCAGTGGAACACACGTCGCCGTCTCCAGCAGTTGTTTGTCCATAGGTGGTGCTTCTATAATAAGCACTTTCCATCGCAGCATTCAATTCAAAAGTGGAAGCGGCGGTATTACATTGATAAGCATAATACAAATTAGAAAATGGAGTAGTAGAAGAAGTATTGGTCGGGTCAACTGGTAAAGTTGATAACGGGGAACCGGAAGAGATGCTACCAAAATTTACTGGGACCCAACCAGAACCAGTAGTCACACGATTGGTCGTAGTACAATAGCTACTAGCCAAGGCAGTACAACCACTAACACCATTAGCGCTTAATGACATCCAAGTGTTGGTACCACAAGTACCATAAAGGTCCAAATCTGGAGCAGATTTATCAGTAACAAAAAGATTTAAAGCGGTACGAAGCGCATTTAAATCTGAAACTCTCTTTGTGTCGCGACTCTTTTTCAATAATTCCGCCGGGTTTAAGGTGATGATAACAATACTCATCAATAAAGCCAAAATGGCAATTACTATTAAAAGTTCAATTAACGTAAAACCTTTTTTCATTCCAAGTAGTGAAATTTCAAATATATAAATATTTATTTTTTCTGAAATTTCTTAATTAATTTATATTATATGGACTTTTTAACTTGTCGGGTAGTATGCTTTGCTCTACTACCCGATTAAATACCAGATTGTTTTTGGCGTAAAACGCCTTTTGAAATTTTACCACCTGGCATTTTTTT
>CAZTRS010000013.1:3979-13944 GCA_964616795.1 uncultured Candidatus Saccharibacteria bacterium | reverse complement strand
ACTAAATAATAAAAACTTGTAAAATCGCTCTAAATCGTTTATTATAAATATATAAATAATTATGTCGTTTAATTAGAAATTACTATGGGAGGTACACCTACGAAGCATAAAACACACGGAGGAGTTGCCAGAAGAAGGTCTCATCATGCGAAAAAACCTTTGAATTTGATCGCTTGTTCCAAATGTGGTTCAGCTACCAGACCGCACCAGTATTGTCCGAATTGCGGATTTTACAAAGGCAGGGAAGTAGTGGATGTTTTAGCTAAATTATCTAAAAAAGAGAAAAAGAGCCGAGAAAAAGAAATTAAAAGCTAATGTCAAAGCTCTAATATCCAATGTCAAATCAATTTCAAATGTCTAAATGTCAAAATATATTTGGATTTTAGGTTTACGATTTGATTGGAAATTGGTTATTGGGATTTGGGATTTAATTTATACATGGCTACTCGTCATCTTTGTCGTTCTATACTTTTACAATCACTCTATGAGTGGGATTTTTATAAAAGTAAAGAAGGCAAAGAATTAGATTTGGTAGCTTTGATTGACCGTAATATGAAAGCAGTGGTAGAAATGATTGATGAGCCTGATTTTATTTTTCGTATTGCTAAAAATTTAGCGGACCATTTGCCGGAGATTGACGACTTTATTAAAAAAGCCGCTCCCACTTGGCCGTTGGACCAAATTAATATCGTCGATAGGAATATTTTAAGAATCGGACTTTCGGAACTCGTTTTCGGAAATCCCGAAGAGGTTCCACCTAAGGTAGCCATCAATGAAGCGATTGAATTGGCTAAGACTTTTGGCGGAGATTCTTCCGGAAAATTTATCAACGGAGTTCTAGGAACGGTTTTCAGAGAATTGGAAAAATCTTCTAAATCTGAAGAGAAAAAAGAAGCTCCGACGCTCGCTGAAGGCGAGGTTGGAGTTCCGACTCTGGAAGGCGTCGGGAAAAAACCAATTTCAAAAAAGACTCCGGCGTTCGCCAAGGGCGAAGTTGGAGCTCCGACTTCAAAGAACGTCGGAGAAAAAGTCAAAACCCGAAAAAGTTCCGAGGATTTACTTTAATGGGGGTTAATTTTTCTAAATTACAGGAAATCATAGAAGTAGAATTTAATGATATTAATCTTTTAAAACAGGCCTTTACTCACAGGTCTTATTTGAACGAGGATTTAAAATGGAAAAAGGGCCATAATGAACGTTTGGAGTTTTTAGGAGATGCTGTTTTGGAATTAGTGGTAAGTGATTATCTTTTTACTCAATATCCGGAAGAGCCGGAAGGATTTATGACTAATTTACGCGCAGCATTAGTAAATGCCGATACTCTTTCTAATGTGGCGCGCGATTTGAATTTTAATGATTTTATTTTATTGTCTAAGGGAGAAGCCAAGGATTTAGGTAGGGGCAGAAATTACATTTTAGCCAACGCTTTTGAAGCTTTAATTGGAGCCATTTATTTAGACCAGAAATACGGTAAAGCCAAAAAATTTATTGAAAAATTTTTAATCGGCAGCCAATTAGAGAAAATTATTTCTGATAAAAGTTTTAAGGACCCTAAGAGTTTATTTCAAGAAAAATCACAAGCCTTGCTTAATATTACGCCTATTTATAAATTATTGGAGGAATGGGGTCCGGACCATGCTAAACACTTTAAAATGGGTCTTTTTTTAGGCAATGAAAAAATAGCGGAAGGCGAGGGTCATTCTAAACAAGAAGCGGAATTAGCTGCGGCGAAAAACGGCTTAGAGGTAAAAGAGTGGTAAGGGCTAAAATGTAATTCCTCACCTAAAGGTTCGGGACGCTGAATGTTGTAATTAAATTTGCTTCATTCAGTAAAACTTTATTTGTAAATTTAAACAACATTCGCGCATGAAACTTAAGTCATTGGAAATTATAGGATTTAAATCGTTTGCTAATAAAACGATTTTTTCTTTTCCTGCTAATGTAACGGCTATCGTTGGTCCTAATGGTAGTGGGAAATCTAATGTGGCTGATGCTATTCGTTGGGTTTTGGGCGAGCGTGATTTGAAGGGACTGCGCGTGGCTCGTTCCGAGGAAATTATTTTCGGTGGTACTCCTAATAAACCAAGAATGTCTTTGGCTCAAGTTTCTATCGCTTTGGATAATTCTGATAATAGTTTACCCATTGATTTTAAAGAGGTGGTAATTTCACGCAGAATTAATCGTGATAGTGAAACTGATTATTTAATTAATCAAAGCAGTGTCCGTTTGAAAGATATTGTGGAATTACTAGCGAAAGCAAGAATTGGTAGTCAAGGAATGACTATTGTTAACCAGGGCTCGGCTGACAGTATTTTAAAGGCCTCAGCCAAAGAGAGAAGATTGATGATTGAAGAAAGCCTGGGTTTGAGAGAATTTCAATTAAAAAAAGAAGAGGCTAAACGTCGTTTAGTTTCTACAGAAGAAAATTTATCAAAAACTCGCTCTTTATTGGAAGAGTTGTTGCCACATTTGCGTTCTCTGCGTAGGCAAGTGGGGAAGTGGGAAAGACGAGAGGAAATTGTTGGTAATTTAGGCGGGTTGGAAAGAATATTTTTTGGCAGCCAGTTTAAAGAAATATATTCTTCTAAAAATGAAAGTCAGGAAAAAGTAAAAAATTTCCGTTTAGTTTTGGAAAGAGAAGAAAAAATATTAGTGGATTTAGAAAAACAATTTGGGGATTTAAATAAAAAACGTCCTGATTTTTCGCAAGAATTTAAAAATATCAGAAATAGCATTGAAAAATTAGAGCAGGAAAAAGGCATAATTTTGAGGGAATTGGGAAATATTGAAGGGCAATTGCAGGGAATTAAGCGCTTGGCAAGCCAAAAAACAGCCTTTAAACCTAATTTTCAGGAAATTGATTCTACCTTGCGTTCTACTCGCGAAGTTTTGGGAAGAATTTTAGATTTAAATGATTTAGAATCCTTACGTAAAGAATTGCGTGAAATCATGACTAAAATTGATTCTGTTTTTGCGCAAGAAAAAGAAGATAATAGCGCTAATGAAGAAATTAATAATCTGGAAAAAACTCGTGAAACCATATCTGATAAAATAAAATCTTTTGATGAAAAAATTCAGGTTTTTAATGAACAATTAGATGAATTGCGTAAAAAAGATGAACAAACTGGTGCTGATTCTCACGATATTTTGATGAATATTCAAAAACAGCGTTCTCATATCAATTCTCTTAATCAGCAAATGAATGAAATGATTTTAGTGAAGGAAAGAGCGGAAATGAAAGAAGCAGATTTATTATTGAAATTAAAAGAAGCGGGATTGGATGTTAATGAATTTACATTGGAAAGAGTTAAAGATTTGGATGCGATTGAAGCTATGCGTGAGCAAGATTTCAGCGGTACTTTAAATGATTTGGAAGTGAAAATAGTAAGAATGCGTCATGATTTGTCCGCCATGGGGGAAGTTGATGAATTATTGATTAAAGAAGCCAAAGAGACAGAAGAGCGTTATAAATTTTTATCAAAAGAATTGGAAGATTTGGAAAAAGCTAAAATTGATTTGGAAAAAATTATTGTGGAATTAACAGAAAAAATAGATAACGAATTTTCCGCTTCTTTGAAAGTTATTAATGATGAATTTAATAAATATTTCAGAATTATGTTTGGCGGAGGCAAGGCGCGTTTAGCTATGACTAAAGTGCCAAAGAGAGAGAAAAAAGTTCCGACAATCACCGAAGGTGATGTCGGAATCCCGACTCCCGAGGACGTCGGGAAAGAAAAAGAAAATGAAGAAGTTGAGCGAGAGTTTGAACCTGGTTTGGAATTTCATTTGGATTTGCCCAAAAAGAAAATCAACAGTTTGGAAGTTTTATCTGGGGGTGAAAGGTCATTAGTTTCTATTAGCGCTTTATTTGCTATTGTGGCTACTATGCATCCGCCTTTTGTGGTTTTAGATGAAGTTGATGCGGCGTTAGATGAATCCAATGCCAGAAGATTTGCTAAAATTCTTGGTGAATTAGTGGCAAAAACACAATTCGTAGTGATTACTCATAATCGTTCTACTATGGAATCAGCGCAAGTAATGTATGGAGTAAGTATGGCGGAGGAGGGTATTTCCAAAGCAATTTCTATAAAATTGGAAGAGGAGAATTAGATTTATTGACTTCAATCAATAAATATGATAATGTATTCTTATGTTAATTATCAGATTAAAGCCGATTGGCAAAACAAAACAAATCAGTTTTCGCGTTGTTGTTGGAGAAAGGCGTTCCAAATTGAATGGGGGACGCATTCTTGAAGACCTTGGATTTTATAATCCTCACAATGATAAATTCGGATTGAAAGAAGAACGTATTAAATATTGGATGTCTAATGGGGCTCAAGTCTCAGATACTGTCCATAATATTTTAGTGAAGAGTAATGTGGTTGATGCTCCGAAAAGAAAAGTAAAAATGAGAAAATCAAAGAAAGAGGGCGTTGGGGCAGCAACAGAAGTTAAAACAGAACCAACTCCAGCAGTTTAATTTAAAAAATGTATTTACAAAAAATCCCGCTTTAGACGGGATTTTTTGATACTCATTAGCATTTTATTAAGCATAAGCCGGATTTTGTTTTAAACAATCATCTATCTAGCCCCTTGATTGCTCTTGGGGTCAAGCGGTCTACTTTTTACTCACCAGAGGCGAGCTTTGACCTTGCACCGGGCAGGGCTTGCCATCATTGTTTGTCACCAAACACGAAAGGCGGTAATTTTTGAAAACATCCGCCAACTTTTCACCTTTCTCCGCCAATAAAGGCAGATAGTATAGTCTCTGTGGCGCTTTCCCTATTCTAATAAATTAGAATGGTTGCCGTTAGCAATTGCCCTTATCATTTTAGCCGAAGCTAAAAAGGGAGTCCGGACTTTCCTCTTCGACATAAAGTCGAAGCGATTGTTTGCTTATCAAAACGCTATTGATAATTATACTTTTTTTTGTTAGAAAGTCAATGTTTGACAATAAGCATAATTTGTGTAAAATAATAAATGGCAAAGCACTAGCTTTGATTTAAAAATTGAATAGGAGGCCAAGATGAAAGTAAAAAATGTTTTTTGGCACATTCTTTTTTTGGGGGTATTAAGTGGCATTTTTTTCAGTATTGCCTTTTTATTTTTTGATAAAACTTTGAGACTAGAAAGTTTTTATATGATACCTCTTATTATTGCATTAGCGATTTTTGCTATCTTTGTTTATTTTTTGTACGAATATATTAATAAAATAATTGGTCGCCCGAAGGAATTTCTTTTGGGAAAAACTTATCAAGTTTTTGAATGGCATCGCATGGGTGGACTCGGGTATTATTTTATTATGGGGGATGAAACCATATCTCCACATAGCAAAAGAGAAATTTATCATGCTACGTCAATAAAAATAAAAAAAGGGAATAATTTAATAGACCCAATTAATGACACGGATATTCCAATAAGATTTCAAATTATTGTGAAACGTAAATGTTTAATTAGTACATTAAGAAAAGAATATCCCTTTTATTATATTATAGAAGAAGTGTAAATTATATCAGCTCGTAGGAGTAATTCTGCGAGCTGATTTTTTATAGTGGAATTTGTAGTTTTTGTGTGCTAAAATGATTTTAATGCTGAAAAAGCTGTTTAATCATGAGTCAAAAAGCATTTCCGGCGGCGCTTTAGTTATCGCTGTTTTTTATTTATTCAATGGCGTTTTGGCGCTTTTAAGAAATGGGCTATTGGCTTCTAAATTTGGCGCTGGTAGGGAATTGGATATCTATTACGCGGCCTTTCGTATTCCTGATTTTATTTATGTCATTTTGATTAGTGGAGCAATTTCCGCTGGCTTTATTCCTTTGTTTGCGGAAAAATTAAAAATATCTAAAGAAGAAGCTTGGAAATTTAGCAATAATATTTTAACTACTTTAACTTTGATTTTAGCCGTTGGGGCTTTAATCGTGGCGATTTTTGCTCCGTTTTTGGTGAAATTAATTGTCCCTGGTTTTGACTTAGAAAGTCAATCTAAAGTAGCTTTATTAGTAAGAATCATGATGATTCAGCCGGTTTTATTAGGCGTTTCTAATATTATTGTTGGTTTATTACAAAATTTTAAAAGGTTTTTTGTTACTTCTTTGGCTCCGATTTTTTATAATTTTGGCATTATTATTGGCATTGTTTTTTTGGTGCCCATCTTAGGATTAAAGGGTTTGGCTTGGGGTGTAGTTTTGGGCGCTTTACTTCATTTATTAGTTCAATTGCCCAGTTTAAAAAATCTTGGATTTAAATTTAAGTTTTTGCCTGATTTTGGTTCACAAAATCTCAAACAGATTTTTACTTTAATGGTGCCGAGAATGTTAGGATTGGTTTCTATTCAAATCAATTTTTTAATCGTCACTATTATTGCTTCAGGTTTAGTGAAGGGGTCATTATCAATTTTTAATTTTGCTAATGATTTACAGAGTTTGCCTCAGAATATTTTTGCCATTTCTTTTGCTATTTCAGCTTTTCCTGTTCTATCACAATTATCTGAAAAACGAGAAGAATTTTTGAAAACTTTTTCTTATACTATTAAAAATATTTTATTTTTTATGGTGCCGATTTCTGTATTGTATATTGTTTTACGAGAATTGATTATTCGCATTACTTTGAATTATGGTAATTTTGATTTGGGAGCCACTTTAGCCGTGGCTGATACTTTAGGGATTTTTGCTATTGGTATGATTGGGCAAAGTTTGTTGCCTTTAATGATTAGAGCGTTTTTTGCCATGAAAGATTCTATTCGTCCGTTTTTGGCGGGTCTTGCCGGTAATGCCTTGAGTGTTGTTTTATGTTGGAGTTTATCACAGTATTTTGGCGTCAGGGGATTAGCACTGGCTTTTGTGATTGCCGGATATTTTAATTTAATATTGCTATGGACATTTTTAAGAAGAAAAATGATTATTTTTGAACCAATGGGGATATTAAAAACATTTAGTCGGGTTGTTTTTATGAGTATTATTGCGGGGTTAGGAGGTTTTGGGATTATAAAATTTACTAATTATTTTTTATCTAGTTTTAGTGTGATACAAATAATTATTCAAATTATTATTGGAGCTTTGGTTTTCGGAATAATTTATTTAGGAGGTTTATATTTTATGAAGGCCCCGGAAATTGATTATCTTAAAAATATTTTTAGAATAAAGAATAAAAAGGATATTGATAGTTAATATTGTTCTAATGTTCTGCAGAACATTAGAACTTGGAATTTTATGAATAATATTAGAAATTTTGTTATTATTGCCCATATTGACCATGGAAAATCAACTTTAGCTGATAGATTTTTGGAAATTACAAAAACTGTAGAAAAAAGAAAAATGCGGGAACAATATTTAGACCAAATGGATTTAGAAAGAGAAAAGGGAATTACTATTAAAATGCAGCCCGTGAGAATGGAATATAAAAATCATGTTTTAAACTTAATTGATACTCCGGGGCATGTAGATTTTGGTTATGAAGTTTCCAGAAGCTTAGCGGCTGTGGAGGGCGCGATTTTATTAGTGGATGCCACTCAAGGCGTGCAGGCGCAGACTATGGCGAATTATAAGTTAGCTAAAGAACAGGGTTTGGTGATTATTCCTGTAATTAATAAGATTGATATGGATATTGCCAGAATTGAAGAAACCAAAGAAGAGATTGTGGCTTTGTGTGGAGTATCTAAGGAAAATATTTTAGGAGTTTCTGCAAAAACAGGAGAAGGGGTAGAAAAGATTTTAGATGAAGTGATTAAATTGGTGCCTCCTCCGGAGATTAAAGAAAAAGCTCCGTTGCGCGCTTTAATTTTTGATTCTTTATTTGATAATCATAAAGGCATTATTGCTTATATCAGAGTAGTAGATGGAGAAATTAAATCCGGAGATAAAGTTTTTTTGGCTATCAGTAAAAACTCTTTTGAGATAATGGAAATAGGAGTTTTCAAACCGAATATGATAAAGGTTGATAAATTAACCAGTGGTCAAACCGGTTATGTTGCCACAGGCATTAAAGAACCGGAAAAATTAAGAGTGGGAGATACTATTGGAAAATTTGAAGACCAATCCCAGAATATTAAAAATACGGAAATCAATATTGAACCGCTACCGGGATATCGTGAGCCCAAACCTATGGTTTTTGCCAGTGTTTATCCGCATGAAGCCGATGATTTTGAAATTTTGAAAAAATCCATTCAGAAATTAAAATTAAATGACCCAGCGCTTTTCTATCAGTTGGAATTTTTTCAATCATTAGGACGAGGTTTTTCTTTGGGATTTTTAGGGATGCTTCATTTAGAAATAGTGAAAGAGAGATTGGAGAGGGAATATAAATTGGAAACCGTGCTCACTACGCCTACCGTGAGTTTCAAGGTTAATTTGTTGGACGGCAGTCAAATGAATATTTTCCGCGCCATTGATTTGCCGGGCTCGGAAAAAATAAAAACAATTTTGGAGCCGTGGGTAAAATTGGAAATTTTGACTACTAATAAATATTTCGGAGATATTATGAATTTAGTGAGTCTTTATCGTTTAAATTTTATTGATAATGAATATTTGGGTGATTTGATGATTATTAAATTTGAAGCACCTTTAATGGATATTATTTCTGATTTTTATGACAAATTGAAAAGCGTGACTAGTGGTTATGCTTCTATGAATTATGAAGTTTTGGAATATCGCAAGGGAGATTTAGTGAAATTGGAATTTTTAATTGCTGATGAAAAATTTGACGCTTTTGCCAGAATTGTACCCAAAGAAAGGGCTAATCGTGACGGGCGGGCAGTGGCCGCGAAATTAAAAGAATTATTGCCTCGTGAGAATTTTAGCGTGGCTATTCAAGCCATGACTGAGGGGAGAATTATTGCTCGCGAGACTCTCCCAGCTTTAAAAAAAGATGTGACCGGCTATCTTTATGGAGGTGACCGTTCTCGTAAGATGAAACTTTGGAAAAAACAACAAAGGGGAAAGAAGCGTTTGAAAGAATTTGGGAAAGTAGATGTGCCATCAAGGGTTTATTTGGAAATTTTGAAATTGTAGCAATTCTATGGTTAAATAGAATTGAGATAGTGGAGCGCGGAGAATAGAGTGTTGAGTATTTTTATTTACTACTTTCTACTCACTACTTTCCACATTCAAATTTATGAAATCGTCTAAATCTAAGCTAACTTTCGCTATTTTATTGGTTATTTTAGCCTTTCTTTTGTTCGTGGTCTATAAAAAATGGATTGTACAGAAAACCTTAGAAACTCGTTTATATAATTTGGAAAATAAAACTTCTGCTTTAGAAAATGATAATCAATCTATGGAAAAAGAAGCTCAATTTTTGCAAGACAAAGATAATTTAGAAGATGTAGCGCGGAGATTGCAAGTTTTGAAAAAACCAGGGGAGCAAGCCTTAGTAATACCGGAGGAAATTTTAAATTCTGGCATGGCTTTGAGTGGTTCCGGATATAAAGCAACGGTGTGGGAAAAAATAAGAATGTTTTTTGGATTTTAAGATTAATCGATATTTCTTAAGCTTAGAAATAAAAATTTGATTTATATTTATGCGAGTGTCGTATAGTGGTAATACACGACCTTCCCAAGGTTGAGACGAGGGTCCGATTCCCTTCACTCGCTCTGAGTGGGGAATCAAATTTTACTATAGGGTAAAGCAGAGATGCGGGCTTGCCCCGTAGTGAATTGCTAAAAGCGATTCTACTACTGGGGTGCGATTTCCGTATCTCGCTCGTAGTGCCGAAGTAGCTCAGTTGCCCCCGCACCTATAAACGCCAAAGTAGTTCAATGGTAGACTTGTCCGCCATAGCAATTATTATTGTCCCACAAGAGCCGGAGTAGCTCAGTGGTAGAGCAATCGCTTCGTAAGCGATGGGTCGCGAGTTCAACTCTCGCCTCCGGCTCTTGTGGGATGATGCGGAGGCAGGACAATCGCTTTCCGCCAAAGGCGGATAAACTCCAGCGATAAACGTGAGTCCGATTCTCACCTTTGGCTCTTTT
>CAZTRS010000013.1:0-3879 GCA_964616795.1 uncultured Candidatus Saccharibacteria bacterium | reverse complement strand
ATGAGTAATTTACAGGACAGAATACAAGGAATGCAAGAGCGAATCCGCCGAGCAGCGGACTGTCTTTGACTTAGGCGATAAAGAAAAGAAAATAAAAGAATTAGAAATAGAAACGGCTCGTCCGGATTTTTGGGGTATGCCGGAATCAGCCGGTAAAATCGCTCAAGAGTTGGCGGATTTAAAAAACGCCGTAGAATTTTGGCATAAAGCGGAAAAAGAATTGTCCGATTTAAAAGAATTAATTAAAATGGCGGAAAATGCTCCGACGCTCCGACAGCAGACTTCGTCGGAGGTCAGAGTCCCGACTCTGAAAGACGTTGAGAATGAATATAGAGAAGAGATAGAAATCAAATTAGATCAATTAGAAAAAGAATTAAAAAAAGAAGAATTACTGGTTTTATTATCCGGTAAATACGATAAGAAACACGCTTTGATGACTATTTCTTCCGGTCAGGGCGGTCATGATGCCGAGGATTTTGTAAGGATGCTTTTTAGAATGTATTCCAATTATTTTGAAAAGAAAAAATGGAAATATCAGGTTTTGCATGAACATTTTTCCGAAGAACCAGATGGTTCTGGTGAAGCCGCGGGGGAAAGAGGGCTAAGAAGCATTTCTTTGGAAATAGAAACGCCTTTCGCTTACGGTTATTTGAAAAACGAATCAGGCGTTCATCGTCTGGTGCGTGTTTCGCCATTTGACGCCAAGCAATTACGTCACACTTCCTTTGCTTTAGTGGAGGTGGTGCCGGAGGTGGAAGATGTGGAAATGAGTGAAATAGAATTGGATGATAAGGATTTAAAAATTGAATTTTCTCGTTCTTCCGGCGCGGGCGGACAGAATGTTAATAAAAGAGAAACAGCGGTAAGAATAGTCCATTTGCCGACTGGTGTGGCTGTGAGTTGCCAAAATGAACGTTCACAAGCGCAAAATCGTGAGAAAGCCATGCATTTATTAAAGGCCAAGATTTTCAATTATTTGCAGCAACAAAAAACTAAAGAGAAAGAGTTTTTGAAAAAACGTATTGAGCCGTCTTGGGGTAATCAAATTAGAAACTACGTTTTACATCCGTATAAATTGGTCAAAGATCTGCGTACGGGCGTGGAGAAAACTCAGATAGACTCTATTTGGGAAGGAGAAATTGATGACTTTATTGAAGCCGGCTTATCTATTAAGTCTTAGGCCCTTTCCTTGATTTTTATTTTTTGCTATAATAACAATACTATATGATATTTTTTCAAAACGTTACTAAGACTTACAATTCCCACACCGTTGCTTTGGATAATATTACTTTTAAGGTGGTGCCCGGAGAATTTGTCACTGTTGTCGGGCGGTCTGGAGCAGGGAAATCAACGCTCATTAAATTATTAATCGGAGAAGAAAAACCCAGTAAGGGTAGGATATTTTTTGATAAAGAAGAGGTGAATCGTTTGGAATCTAAGGATATGCCTAATTTGCGCCGTAAAATCGGTATTGTTTTTCAAGATTTTAAACTTTTACCCAATAAAAATGCTTTTGAAAATGTGGCTTTTGCCATGGAAACAGCCGGTTGTTCTCCGAAGGAAATTGAAGAATTTGTGCCCCAAATGCTGGATTTGGTTGGTTTGAAAGATAAGGGCTCTAATTTCCCCCATGAATTATCGGGCGGAGAAAAGCAAAGGGTGGCAATTGCGCGGGCTATGATTAATCAGCCGGATTTATTAATTGCCGATGAGCCGACCGGAAATCTTGACCCCATTAATTCTAATGAGATTATCAGGTTATTGCTGAAAATTAATGAAATGGGCACGACTGTGCTTTTGGCAACGCATAATAAACAAACTGTGGATTCTTTGGAAAAAAGAGTAATCAGCATGGAAGCGGGTCGTATCATTAGAGATGAAGAAGAGGGAAGATACATACTTAGTTAATGTCAAATTTCCAATAACTAATATCAAAACGTTTTAGGATTTTTATAATATTATGGTAATTTTACTTTCACGCGTAATTAAATACGGACTTCAAAATTTTTGGAGAAATGGATTATTGTCCAGCGCCACTATTGCGGTGATGATTTTGGCTTTGGTGGTTTTTTCCAGTTTAATTATTTTCGGTTCAGCCGCTAGTACTACTATTCAATCTTTGCAGGAAAAAATAGACGTGAGTGTTTATTTTAAAGCCGCGGCTGATGAAAATCAGATTTTGGTTTTAAAAGAATCATTGGAACAGTTAGAAGAAGTAAGAAACGTGGAATATATTTCTCGCGACCAGGCCTTGGAAACTTTTAAGGAAAAACACAAAGACGACCCGGCAGTCATTCAATCTTTGGATGAATTGGGTGATAATCCGCTTTCTGCCTCCATTAATATCAGGGCTAAAGACCCGAAATATTATCCCGATATTTCTGCTTTTTTGGAAAGTGAAACTCCGGCTGGCGTGATTGATAAAATTAATTTTAGTGAAAATCAGGTGGTGATTGAGCGTTTGTCTAAGATTGTGAATACTTTGCGTATGGGAGGCATTATTTTAGCCGTTGTTTTGGCTATAATTGCGTTCTTGATTGCTTTCAATACTATTCGCTTGGCTATCTTTTCCAATCGTGAATCTATTGAAATTATGCGTTTAGTGGGCGCCAGCAATTCTTTAATCCGCGGTCCTTATATTGTGGAAGGTGTTATTCATGGATTAATTGCTTCTTTTATTACCACGATTTTGTTTATTCCTTTAGTTTATGTGTTGGGACCCCATTTGAAGGTTTTGGTTCCGGAATTTGGTTTGGTTTCTTATTTTTGGTCTCATATTTTTGTTTTGTTGGGTTTGCAGATTCTTATCAGTGGAACTATCGGTATTTTTTCTAGCTTGATTGCTATGAGAAAGCATTTGAAAGTGTAGGTTTATAAAAATTTATTTTTGATAATCCCGCCACGGCTTTTAGCCGTGACGGGATTTTAAATTACGGAACTTATTTGATACTATAGTATCAAATAAGTTCCGTTAAGGAAGTTGCGAAAAAATAAAAAAAGGTTAAAATATAAGTATTATTGCGGGATCGTCTAATGGTAGGACACAGCTCTCTGAAAGCTGGTATCTTGGTTCGAATCCAAGCCCCGCAGCTGATTAGAAATTCATGCCGAGCGAAGCGAGGCATAGAATTTCAATCACACCGAGCGTAGCGAGGTGTTCTAATATTGATATATAAAACGAAGCGAGGCATAGAAAATCAATCATCTAGAGGAGTATAGTGACGAGGGACAGATTAGAAATACAATAATAATTAGCGAAGAATGAGCTTAAAAAATTAAGCACATTAAGCATGTCGAAGTGTTAGTATAATAAAAACATATGAATAAATACAAAATTATCGGCGTTATTATCGTTTTAGTAATAGTGGGAGTCGTTGTTTATTTTTACGCCCTCAAGCAACAAGAAGCTACTTTTGCTCCTGATTATAAAAATGCCGAATATATTATTGATGGCCAGTTGGTGAAATTGGAAAACGGATATGCTGAAACAGAAGCTGTTTCTGGTTCTGCTTCTAAAATTATAACTCGTTATTTTGGTAATGAATTGAAAACTGATTTAAATGGCGATGGTCGTGAAGATGTGGCGTTTCTTATTACTCAAGAAACCGGAGGTTCCGGCACTTTCTTTTATGTGGTGGGAGCACTTAATACTGAAAATGGATATATTGGTTCTGATGGTTATTTGTTGGGAGATAGAGTTGCGCCGCAGAATATTAATGTGAGTCAAAATCCCAATCATAAATACGTGATTGTGGCTAATTATGCTGACCGTGCTCCAGGCGAGCCGATGACTACGCAACCATCAATGGGTAAAAGCGCTTATTTGAAATTAGATATTAAGACTATGCAATGGGGTATTGTGGTACCAGATTTTGAAGG
>CAZTRS010000012.1:0-14864 GCA_964616795.1 uncultured Candidatus Saccharibacteria bacterium | reverse complement strand
CCGCCTTCTTTTAATATTTTTATTTCTTCTTCACTCTTCAATTTCACCATTGGGAATATATTTTATAATTTGCTTGGCGACCTCGTTTGGAGAAACTTCTCCATCAATCTCAACAATTTTATATCCTTTGTTTTGTAAAAAAGAAAAGATGGGTTCTGTTCTTTCTTTATACTCCTTCAATCTTGTCTGCATTAATTCTTTTGTATCCAATAATCTTTTTTTCAACTTTCCGCCGCACAACGGACAAAATTTAATATTTTTATTTTCTTCGGAATAAACAATGGGGTGGCGACAAACAGAACAAACTCTTCTGTGTATATTTCTAAAAATAGAAGTGGCCTCGCTAATTTTAATTAAAAAAACGAAAATTTTTTCTTTTTTGTATATTGACTCCCAATAAGGAATCTCATTTTCTGCTTCATATAATGTCCTGGGGGAACCGCTAAACACCAAACTCCTTTTTTCTTTGTGCATTTCCGCTACCTTCTTATTGATAATTTCCGTTACCCATTCAGGTGTGCATAATAGGCCTTTTTCATATAATTGCCTTTCTCTTTGAATAACAGAATCGTTTTGCAAGTCGGGGTTAAAAATCTTCTCTTCTATCAATTGGGAAGAACTAATTTGATTAAAACCCAGATTTTCCTCCAAAATTTCAGATTGAGTGTCTTTTCCTGCGCCCGGGAAACCGTATAAAATAACAATTTTAGGAGATTTCATACTTTAAAAGTTTATCATATTTTTCCTCCTTTGTTAAATACCTTTCTTTATCTATAAAAATTGCAAAAAATCAATAAAAAACGACCGCCCCGGGCGGTCGATTCATAAAACTATTTAAAATCCCTCGTATTCTCTCATCACTAATTGAGATTCAATCTGTTTGGCTGTTTCTAAAGCCACAGAAACCACAATTAAAACAGAAGTACCCCCGATAGTTAAAGCAGCATTATCAGTCACCATTTTCATCAAAGACGGGAAAACTGCGATTAAACCCAAGAATAAAGCGCCTACCAAAGTAATACGATTTAAAACCTGACTCAAAAAAGTAGCAGTGGGTTGGCCCGGCCTGATACCCGGAACAAATCCCCCATTTTTCTGAAGATTCTGAGATATTTCCTTAGGGTCAAAAGTAACCATGGTATAAAAATAAGTGAAAAGTAAAACCAAAACAAAATACAAACTGGAATAAACAATCTGATTTTCAAATAATTTAATCAAGAAACTGGAAACGCTTAATGCCCACGGAGCTTTAATAACAGCAAAAATCTGGCCAATAAACTGTGGGAAAAGCATGATAGAAATAGCAAAAATAATTGGAATCACGCCGGCCTGATTAACCTTTAACGGCAAATAAGTGGAAACTCCGCCAAACATCCTATTGCCCCTTACACGCTTAGCATAAGAAACAGGAACTTTTCTTTCCGCTTCATTAATAATAACCACGCCGGCGATAATCACTATAGCTACCACCAAAAAAGCTAAATAACCGGGGAGCATGGATGGTTGATAAGATATAATGGCTGTGCGAACCGAATTTGGAATACTGCTAATAATACCGGCAAAAATTATCAAAGAAATACCGTTACCAATTTTATATTCTGAAATCAATTCTCCAATCCACACTACCAACATGGTGCCAGCGGTAATTAAAATGACATCTTTAATCATTACCGGAAGCGCCAAGGCGCTGAGCACTTTTTGTGAAATCAATATATTCAAAAAAGCGTATGCTTGCACTAAGGCTAAAGGAATGGTGATATATCTGGAAATCTGATTAAATTTCATACGACCAGCCTCGCCTTCCTCGTAATACATTTCCTTCATTCTCGGAAAAATCATAGTTAATAGCTGCATGATAATAGTAGCGGTAATATAGGGGCCAACACCAAGCATGACAATAGAAAGATTATACAGGGTACCACCAGAAAATATATTCAAAATACCCAGTAATTGATTGGAAGAAAATATGGCTTTTAATCTGGAAACATCAATTCCCGGCACCGGAACGGCGGCAAAAAGACGGAACACCACTAAAAGTGCCAAAACAATAAAAATTTTCTTCCTCAAATCAGGGATGGAAAATATTTGAACAACTTTAGAAACAATTTTGTTCATTTACCCAGTGTAATAAGATTTTGAATATTATCTCCAAAAATCTTTAATTATTTTAATTCGCGACTTCATATTATTCACCTCGTTTTATCCTTTAAAATCTTATCCGCCGCAAAGGCGGATATTTCACGGGGTGAATTTCTACTTAATTTTCAATTTATATTTTATATTTTTAGAAAAAATACAATTTTGAAAAACAAATTTCTTGGAGAATTTTCCTCCGCCTAATATTTTAACCTTGGAAATTCTCCCCTTTTCTTTGCTGATTAATTTCTTCGCTAATAAACTGTTTGGTGATACTGTCTCTCCGGATTTAAAATGTTTCTCTATTATACCAATATTAACAGTTTGCGGTTTAGTTTGAATGCTCTTAAATTTAAAACCGCGTTGTTTCGGTAATTTAATAATTAAATCCCTAATAGCCGGCCTAATTTTATGACCAGCTCTGGATTTTTGTCCTTTGGTGCCGTGACCGGAGGTGGTACCTCTTTTCCCCCCTCGTCCCACTCTCTTTTTACCTTTTTGTTTATATTCTTTTTTAAGATTGTGTAATTGCATACCCAGTAGAGGAATTCCTAAATGTTATTATGGGCTTTAGAAATTCCTTTGTTGTAATTAATTAAATTAGACTTTTTATTGTCTATGCACATTATGATTATAACCAATATATGGCTAAAGCCTTTACCAGGTAGTGTGCTTTGCTCTACTGCCTGGAATTGGAAATTCTCATACTGAGCATGTTTTATCTCTCTTCAACAACCACCTTAGTCACAGCTTTTATTGTTCTTTTATCTGCTTTTAAATTCTTCAAAGCTTCCAAAGTAGCGCGGGCGTTAGACAATTTATTGGGAGTACGCCCTAAAATCTTAGCGCTTAAATTTTTAATACCGGCTAAATCACAAACTATACGTACCGGACCACCGGCTACCAAACCATGACCTTCTTTAGCAGGTTTCAAAAGTACATGAGCGGCGCAATATTTAGCGGAAATTTCATGAGGAATAGTACCGTTAATAATAGGAACATTAATCAATCTTTTTTCAGCCGAGGATTTGGCTTTGGCAATAGACTGAGCCACATCTTTACCCTTGGCAATACCCACTCCTACTCTTCCTTTTTTATCTCCAATCACTAAAGTGGCGCGAAAACTAAAGCGCTTACCACCGGCAGTGACACGAGTAACCCTTCTTAAATCAAGAAGTTTTTCATCAAAAATTTTTTCTTCTCTTCTTCCAAAATGTGGACGCATTTACCCAGTTAAATAAGATTCGGAGATTTTTGTACAATCACCCTTCTTCTTATTTCTTTATATTTATTTTATATTATTTATCTTCTGTATACTCCCGAATCTATCCGCCCTGGGCGGATATTTAACGGGGTTGAATTAAAACTTTAATCCGGCTTCACGAGCTCCTTCGGCCAAATTCTTAACCCGACCATGATATTGAAATCCTCCACGGTCAAAAACAACTTTAATAATCTTCAAATCTTTAGCTTTTTTGGCAATTAATTCTCCAACCAATTTCGCAACATCTACTTTTTTACCCTTGGTCTTTATTTCTTTATCTGAAGCTGACGCTAAAACTATTCCTTTACTGTCATTAATTAATTGAGCGTAAATATGCTTATTGGAACGAAATACGGACAAACGGGGAATCTGACGAGAACCCAAAATCTTCGCCTTAATACGACGATGCCTGGCTATTCTTTTTTGTCTTTTAATTTTAGTAATATTAGTTGCCATATTTAATATATTATAAAGAAAATTAAGCCGTAGTACCAGCCGCTTTCTTACCCGACTTCCTTCTGATAACCTCTCCTACATAATGAATACCCTTTCCTTTATAAGGTTCCGGTTTTTTAATGGAACGAATCTCGGCCGCAGTTCTGCCTACTAAATCTTTATCTATACCGACAATAGTAATAAGACTTTTTTCTATAGTAATTTTAATTCCTTCCGGAATAGCAAACTTAACCGGATGAGAAAATCCAACATTCAAAGATAAATTTTGACCTTCCACATTCGCTTTAAAACCAATACCCTCAATTTCCAATTTCTTTTCAAAGCCCTTAGTCACACCCAAAACAGCA
Organism: uncultured Candidatus Saccharibacteria bacterium; assembly: GCA_964616795.1. Lineage (GTDB taxonomy): Bacteria > Patescibacteriota > Minisyncoccia > UBA6257 > JAAZHW01 > DAONDV01. The sequence continues at coordinate 10,661 of CAZTRS010000012.1, read as the reverse complement.
TTATTAATCAAAGCGCGCAAAGTACCCCACAAAGCCGGACTTTTTTTGCCAAAATGAGTTTCCGGAATAACCTTAATATCTTTCTCTCCTATTTCTACTTTGAATCCAAAAATAATATCTACTTTTAATTCTCCTTTAGGTCCCTTAATAACCACCTGAGAATCTTCTATTCTGGCTTCGGTTTTTTCCGGCAATATAATGATTTGTTTTCCGATTTTAGACATGTTTGTTTACTACAATCAATACTAATATACGAATTGATACTAATTATACTAATTTGTTGTTTATTTTCAATTTTTTATTTTATTCGTATAATTCGTATGCATTAGTATATTGGTATTACATTAAAACACTTCACAAATTATTTCTCCGCCCAAACTCTTTTTTCTCGCCTCTTTATTGGTCATTAAACCGCTGGAAGTAGAAATTATCAAACAACCCAACCCTGATTTGACTGCTTTGATTTTATGCTTCGGTAAATAAATTCTTTGACCGGGTTTACTGATTTTCTTTATCTGTTTCAAAACAGAGTCACCATTACTGTCGTATTTCAATTCTATTTTCAAATACTTTTTCATCCCTCGGCCCACCCGATTAACGCTTCTCAAATATCCCAAATCAGCCAATAAACTCGCTACATCATATTTAAAATTAGAAGCTGGAATGGAAATAAACGGTTTCTTAACCGCTAAAGCATTCTTTATTTGCGCTATCATTGAACTAATTGGGTCCATAATTATTTAATACGCTGATTTTCACGGATTTTTACGCTGATTACCGCTGATATTTATTGAATCTGCGTTCATCCGCGTTTTAATCTGCGTTTATCTGCGATGAATTACCAAGACGCTTTTTTTATTCCCGGAATTTCTCCGCGACTAGCCATTTCCCTAAAACAAATTCTGCAAATACCAAAATCACCGATATAACCGCCTTTGCGTCCACAACGAAAACATCTCCTCACAATACGAGTTGAATATTTCGGTTTTCTTTTTGCTTTCGCAATCATTGATGTCTTAGCCATAAATTTGAATATAGAAAGTAGAATGTAGAATGTAATTTTTTAAAATTACAACACTCAACCCACTATTAACAACTTTCTAAACCTTCTTTAGCGGAAATCCTATTGATTTACATAAAGCGACTGCTTGTTCTTTATTTTTAGAATTAATAACCACCGTGATTTGCAAACCAAAAATATGTCTGGTACTGGTTGGCGGTACTTCCGGGAAAGCCATCATATCTTTAATACCGATGTTAAGATTTCCCTTTGCATCAAAACTATCTTTATTCAATCCGCGAAAATCTCTCACGCGAGGTAAGGCAACATTAATTAATCTATCTAAAAAGTCATACATTCTTTTACTACGCAAAGTAGCTGACAAACCGATAGTCATTCCTTCTCTGATTTTAAAACCGGCAATTGATTTCTTAGCTTTATTTTCCAAAGGCATTTGCCCGACAATTAAAGAAAAATCTTTTTTGATTTCATTTAACAATTCATCGCGGGTTTTACCTTGAGCGGAAGCAATCAAAATTCTGCCAATACCGGCATTAACAACCACTTTCACTATTTTCGGAACAGCCATTTCATTTTTCAAATGAAACTCTTTCTGAAAAGTCGGAATTATCTCTGTCTTATATCTCTTTTCTAATTTTATATGTTCTCTTGGCATTTTCTGCAGATTCTTATTTTTTGGTCGCCCGACAAGCGATAACCCACGCGTACTCCCTTATTACATCCGGAACAAAACAAAGCTACATTAGAAATATCAACGGCTCTAGGCATAGAAATAATTTCTCCTTTCTCCCCCTGTTTTTTAGGTCTGCGATTCTTTTTAATTAAATTTAATCCGTCAACAACCACGCGGTTATTTTTTCTGATAACTTTTAAAATTTTCCCTTTCTTTCCTCTGTCTTTACCGGCCAGCATTATCACTTCATCGCCTTTTTTAATTTTAACTTTTTTTTGTGTCATATGCTTTAATTGTTGAAATTTTCAAGCTCATATATTATAGCGAAGAAAATTTCACTACAATTATGAGCATCCCGAGCCTTTAGGCGAGGGATTTCCTTTTAAATCACGTCACTCGCCATAGAAATTATGGTTTCATATCCTCTCTCTTTTAATTCTCTGGGAATAGGACCAAAAATACGAGTTGACCTCGGCTCCTTCTTAGCGTCAATCAAAATCACGGCGTTTTCATCAAATCTGATATAAGACCCGTCAGCGCGTTTGATTGGTTTCTTCTGTCTGGCAATTACACACTTTACCACATCTTTCTTTTTCACAGCTTTGCGCGGCTCCGCTACTTTTACTGAAGCAACAATAATATCGCCCACTTCAGCATAACGTCTGCGTGAACCACCCAAGACTTTAAAACATTGCACAATCTTGGCTCCACTATTATCAGCTACTTTTAACATTGATCTAGGTTGTATCATATTACTTATTTTCTACCTCAACCGACTCGTCTACTTTCTCAGTCTCCGCTTTTTTCAAAATAGACAACAATTTCCATCTTTTATCCTTAGACAAAGGACGGCATTCTTCTATTAAAACAAAATCACCTTTTTTGGCTTCATTATTTTCATCATGCGCCTTAAAACGAGCCCTGATTTTCATGGTTTTCTTATAACGCGGATGTTGTTTGAATCTTTCTACTTCCACCACAATGGTTTTCTGCATCTTATCGGAAATCACTCTGCCTTCCAATTTTTTGTTGTTTACTTTTTTGTTTTCCATTCTTTTAAAATAGTTTGTATCTGCGCAATAATTTTTCTGGTGGCGCGGATTTCTCGAACGTTTTTAACTTTACCAAAAGATAAATCAAAACGCAACACTCTCAAGCGTTCCTGCTTTTGGGTCAATAACGATTTTAATTCACTTTCCGGTAAATTTTTCAATTCTTTTAATTCCATAGGTTAGATTAATTTTATAAATTTGGTTTTCATCGGCATTTTATCATTGGCTCTTTTCAAAGCTTCTCTGGCAATTTCTTCAGTAACACCGTCCAATTCAAACAAAACCCTCCCTTTTCTTACCGGAAAAACATAATATTCTACATTACCCTTTCCGCCACCCATGGTGACTTCCGGCGGTCTTTGAGTGACCGGCTTATCGGGAAAAACACGAATCCAAAGCTTTCCTCCTTTTTTCAAATAATTAACGATGGCGCGTCGGGCAGCTTCAATCTGACGACTGGTTATCCAAGCATTAGAAATGGCCTGCAAACCATAAGAACCAAAAGACAATTTGATGCCCCTGGTATCTATTTGGCGATTTTTAGATCTGCCTTTTTGCCACTTTCTATGTTTTACTTTCTTTGGAATTAACATATCTTTGTTTAATTAAGATTATTTCTGAAGATTCTTTTTATTAAAAACTTCACCTTTATAAATCCAAACTTTAATGCCGATGGTACCATAGGTACAACGCGCTCTGACTTTGGCATAATCAATATCCGCCCTCAAGGTCTGCAAGGGCATTTTACCCCAATCCAACCATTCGGAACGGGAAATTTCAGCCCCATCCAAACGTCCGGATAATTTTATTTTCAATCCCTTCACATCTTTATTTTGAGTGACCTGTTCAATCATCTTTTTCATAGTTCTGCGATAAGGCATTCTTTTTTCAATGCTTTCGGCAATCATTTGTCCCACAATAGTCGCGCTGGCCATCGGTGATTTAACTTCCTCAATATTCAAATGAAGCGCCGGAGTCACTCCCACCTTATATTCTTTTCTGTGTTTCTTAATAATCTTTTCCAAATCAGCCTTAATTTTTCCCACCTCTTCTCCGCCCCTGCCAATAATCATACCCGGACGAGCAGTAAAAATATTAACATTGAGATTAGTCCCTAATCTTTCTATACCAATAGTTTCCACGTTGGCGGTCTTTAATCTTTTATCCAAATATTCACGAATCTTAAAATCCTCCTCCAACATTATCGGAGTTAATTTCTTATTAGTGAACCATTTAGAATCCCAGTCCTTGATGATTCCTATTCTTAAAGATTTTGGATTTATTTTTTGTCCCATATTATATGTTATACAATCAATACTAATATACTAATTGATACTAATAATACGAATAGTCGTGTTTTTTATATTAGTATAATTTGTATGCATTCATATATTGGTATTGCTTAACTTTTTAACCAGTAGTCATTGACCTACGTTGAATAGTTTTTGCCTTAACTTTCGGCTCGCTGGTTTTTTGTGACTTTAATTCTTTTACTTCTTTTATCTCTTTCTTCACATCCTTTATTTTTGCCTCTTCTTTTTCATGCCCAACGTGCTTATCTGATTTAATGGATTTCAAAGTTGGCGCTTTATATTTTGTTTTCTGTCCTCCTTCTTTTTCTTCCAAAACCAAAATAATGTGAGACATTTTCTTATGGATAGGTGTGGCTCTTCCTTGAGCTCTCGGCATCCAACGCTTTAACATTGGACCCTGGTCTACTCTAATATCAGAAATAAACAAATTTTCTTTTTTAAAATCTTTACTGACAGCATTGCTGATGGCAGAGCGCAATAATTTCAATAATGGCTGAGCCGCTCTTTGCGGACGATAAAGTAATTCTGCTTCCGCTTCAATGACGCTTCTTTTCTTCAATAAATTAGCAACCAAACGCACCTTTCTGGGAGCGATTTTCAAATAATTCAATTTTGCGATTGATTGTTTTTTATTTGTGTTCATACCAAGTAGTGAAATTTCATCCGCCAGCTAGCAGACTGAAATTCACTGATAATTACTTTACTTAGACTCTATATTTTATACCGGGTTATTTTGGTGCGAAGCACCTTTTAAAATTCTACTACCTGACATATTTATTTTTTAGCAGCCGGGGCGCTTGGCGCAGCAGCCGGAGCGGCTGTTTGAGCGGCTGATTTTTCTAATTCTTTCTGCATCTTTCCACCGTGTTTCACAAATTTACGAGTAAGAGAAAATTCTCCCAAACGATGTCCCACCATATCTTCTGTCGGAGCAACTGTAATGAAGTCTTTACCGTTATGAACGCCAAAAACATAACCCACCATTTCCGGGCTGATTGTGGAATCACGAGACCAAGTTTTAATTACTTCCTTGGAACCCTGTTTCACTTTGGCTATTTTTTCCAATAATCTTGAGTCAATAAACGGACCCTTTTTAAGACTTCTAGACATATGCGATTGTTGTTTAAATTTATGAGTGAGGCTCTGCCGAATGAGGTAAATTTAATTACAATATTCAGCATCCCGCACCTTTTTATTTATATATTGATATTACTTATTTATTCATTATTTACAACCTTTTATTATCTTACTCCCTTACCTTAGTGAAAAGGTGCGGGATAAAGATTTTGTTGCTGCTCGGTTGACACACTCGCAGACAAAATTTTTATTTTCTTCTTTTAATTATCAAAACATTGGACCACTTTTTCTTTCTTCTGGTTTTATGTCCACCGGTAACTTTACCCCAAAGAGTCTTTGGTTTTCTGGTGCCTCTCGGTTGTTTGCCTTCACCACCACCATAAGGATGGTCACAAGGATTCATAGCTGAGCCACGCACTGTCGGTCTGATGCCTAAATGTCTGGAACGTCCGGCTTTTCCGAGATTAATAGTTCTAAATTCTGAATTAGAAACCTGCCCGATACTGGCAAAACATTCTGCCAAAACTTTTCTTACTTCTCCGGAAGAAAGTTTAAGCATGGCATATTTGCCTTCTAAGCCCATCACTTCTGCCAAAGAACCGGCTGATTTAACCATTTTACCTCCTTCTTTCGGTAAAAGTTCAATATTATGAACAGCTGTACCTACAGGAATATTTTTCAACGGCAAACGATTGCCTGTTTTAATCGGAGCATTTTCACCTACCATAATTTCCTGACCCACTTTCATTCCTTCTGCATTCAAAATATACCTTCTTTCTCCATCGCGATAAATTATCAAACTGATGAAAGCATTACGGTTTGGGTCGTATTCAATAGTCTCTACTTTAGCCGGTATATTAAATTTATCCTGTCTAAAGTCAACGAGACGATACATTTTTTTAACCCCGCCTCCCTGATGACGCACAGTAATTCTGCCTTTATTATTTCTGCCGGCTTTTTCTATCACGGTTCCCAAAAGAGCCTTAAAAGGTCTGTCTGTAGAAATAACCTTCCTAAATTCCAAAGAAGTTCTTTCTCTTAATGATGGAGTTGTTGGTCTATGTGTTTTAGTCATACCTTCATTGTGGAGTCACTTCAATATTAAAACCTTCTTTTAGGGTAACAATGGCTTTTTTATAGCCCGCTTTCTTTCCTACAACCTTACCCATTCTTCTTTTTTTAGCCGGCACATTAGAAGTTCTTACTTTTTCCACTTTAACATTATAAATATGTTCAACTGCTTTTTTAACAGTGTCTTTATTAGAATCCTTTCTGATATTAAAAGCATACTGCCTCAAATGAGCGACATTGTGAGATTTTTCGGTCACGCGCGGAAAAACAATAACATCATGATGTTTAAAAAATGCGGCGTTTTTCGCGCTAACATTATCATGCTTCACAACCTTCCCGACACCCTTTGGGGTCGGAACTCCGACTTCTCCGCCAATTGGCGGATTAGCGAACGTCGGAGCTTGCGCTGTATTATTAGATTTTCCTTTTCCAAACAATCCCATAATGTTATGCTTTATACATTTCGCTTAATTTAGTAATTGCATCTTTAAAGAATAAAATATTCTTATAAAGAAGCAGGTCTTTAATACTGGTATTATTAACGGAACTGATTTGAGCAAATCCCAAATTTCTGGTAGCCCTAATTAACTCTTTATTAGTTCCTCCTAAAATAATTAATCCGTTATTTTTTTTCACCGCGAAGAAATTTTTTAAAATTTTAGCCACTTCTTTAGTCTTGATATCTTTAATTTTAATATCATCCACTACTTTTATCTCCTGGTCTGCTAATTTTTTAGACAAAACGCTGAACAAGGCTTGTTGTTTAGCTTTCTTATTCATTTTCTGACTAAAATTTCTTTCTTTAGTAGGACCAAAAGTGACGCCGCCCCCCTTCCATAAAGGAGAACGAATGGAACCATGACGGGCGCGACCGGTTCCTTTTTGCTTCCAAGGTTTTTTACCCCCGCCCCTTACTTCGCCCCTGCCTTTAGCGTGAGCAATGACTTGTCGGCGATTAGCATCCATACCCACCACGATCTGATGAACTAAAACAGGATTCCATTTAGTTCCAAAAATCTTTTCCGGCAATTCCATTTCACCAATAACTTTGGCTTCTTGATTGTAAAGTTTAGTATTCATATCCAGTAGAGGAATTTCCAAATATCTTTTAGGCTTTGAAAATTCCTTAATTTTTTATTATTTAGTAATCTTTTAAATTATAGTCTGTCTTTCTGAGAAAATCGATATTTGGCAAAGCCAATTGGAAATTCTCGTACTAGACATATTATTTTCCGGAAATTACAATCAAATCGCCCTTTTTACCCGGTACGGCCCCTCTTAAAGCCAAAACATTATTAGTTGCATCAATTTGAGCTATCTTACATTTTTTTAAGGTAATCATTTCGCCCCCCATTCTGCCAGCCATTCTTCTTCCCTTGGTAACGTGTTGAGGATGAGTAGCGCCGATAGAACCAGGAGAACGATGTCTATTTTTTTGACCGTGAGTTTTCGGACCGCCGTGAAATCCATGACGTTTAACCACGCCCTGGAATCCTTTGGATTTATTATAACCGCTGATTTTTACGTTCTCCCCTTCACTGAAAACGGAAAGGTCAATTTTATCCCCAAGATTAAATTCTTTCTTATCAGCTTCTTTATCAATACGAAATTCTTTCAACCATTGGAAATTACCCAAATCTTTCACGTGTCCTTTTATAGCCTTACTGATATTCTTGGCTTTTTTCTCTCCAAAACCAACTTGTACCGCTTCGTAACCGTCTTTATCTTTGGTTTTCAATTGAACAACAACAACCGGCCCTGCTTCTAAGAGGGTTACGGGGACAATCTTTTCATCTTGAAACATCTGAGTCATTCCTATTTTTTTGGCTAATATGAATTTGTTTGTCATGGACAATATAATACTACTGTACGAATTTATGCTAATGATACTAATACTTATTTACTATTTTTTATTTGTATAATTCGTCTGTATTAGTATATTGGTATCGCGTATAAACGAAGTGAATGATTTTTTTGAATAAAATGCCGGGCCTAGCCCGGGCATTTTAACGGCTAGCGAAAGCGCTGAGTTCTAATAATTAAACGGATGTTATAATCGAAGCGAGGGAGAAAAACAAAAATATCATTTTTATTTTTCAACCGAGCAAGATTACAAAAACGAAGTTTTTACATCTTAATCTCCACATCAACGCCAGCAGGTAGATTTAAGCTCATTAAAGCATCAATAACTTTTTGATTCGGACTAAAGATATCAATCAATCTTTTATGAACCCTAAGCTCAAATTGTTCTCTCGCATCCTTATGCACGAAAGTTGAACGGTTGACGGTGTAACGTCTAATCTCAGTCGGTAACGGCACAGGGCCGATAATTTCTGAAATATAACGCGCCGCAGTATCAACAATCTGCTTACAAGAATTATCCAAGACCTTATGGTCATAGGATTTTATTTTGATCCTAATTTTCTGCTTAGGTTCTTCTTTTTTTACTTTTGCTTTAGTCATTGCTTTAAAGAGCTAATTAGATTTATTTAATAATCTTAGTGACTACACCGGCGCCTACTGTTTTACCGCCTTCACGAATGGCGAATTTTTGTTTTTCTTCCAAAGCGACCGGAGCGATCAATTTAATGCTAAGATTGGCAGTATCGCCAGGCATTACCATTTCTTGACCTTCCGCCAAGAATATTTCACCGGTTACATCAGTTGTTCTGATATAAAATTGCGGTTTATACCCTTTAAAGAATGGGGTGTGACGACCTCCTTCTTCTTTGGTTAAAATATAGATTTCCGCGTTAAATTCAGTATGCGGAGTGATGGAACCCGGCTTGGCAACCACCTGACCTCTTTCCACATCTTCTTTTTTCAAACCACGAAGCAAAATACCAACATTGTCTCCGGCTCTTCCTTCATCCAATGTTTTATTAAACATTTCAATGCCGGTAACAACAGTCTTTTGGGTTGGTCTTAAGCCAACGATTTCTACTTCCTCATTAACTTTAATAATACCCCTGCTGGCGCGACCGGTAACAACAGTACCGCGTCCTTCAATAGTAAAGATATCTTCAATGGGCATTAGGAAGGGTTTATCAATATCACGGGAAGGTTCCGGAATATAAGTATCGGCAGCGGCAATTAAATCTAAAATTGGTTTAGCATCCGGGTCATCAAGAGATTTAGCGCTTAAAGCTTTCAAGGCAGAACCTCTGATAATAGGAGTTTCATTTCCCGGGAAGTGATATTTAGTTAAAAGTTCGCGAACTTCGCTCTCTACTAAATCAATCAATTCCGGGTCAGAAACTTGGTCAACTTTATTTAAGAAAACAATAATTTTAGGAACGCCGACTTGGTCAGCTAACAAAATATGCTCTCTGGTTTGAGGCATCGGACCATCAGCGGCTGAGACAACTAAAATTGCGCCATCCATCTGAGCGGCGCCGGTAATCATGTTTTTAATGTAATCAGCGTGTCCCGGAGCATCAATATGAGCATAATGCCTGGTGTCTGATTCATATTCTGAGTGATGAAGAGAGATGGTAATACCACGGGCTTTTTCTTCCGGGGCATTATCAATTTGGTCTACGCCCTCAACTTTTTGCACATAACCCTTAAAATTAAGGACATGCATGATGGCCGCGGTCAAAGTAGTTTTACCGTGATCAACGTGACCAATAGTACCGATATTAACGTGTGGCTTTGTTCTTTCGAACTTCTTTTTATCTGCCATTTTATTTGCTTATCCCGTGAATTTAAGCCATCTCGGGACAAAAATTATATTTAATTATTCGACTAAAAATACGATTTTATTATATTTTTATTTACTATAAAATATGTTTTACTCTACTTCATAGACATACCCTGAAGTGAGATTTTCTCTACTTCATGGGTTTTTCGCTTTTCATGATTTTATGCCAAAATTAAAATTAAGTCAACCCCGCACCTTTGGTGGATTTAGTTGGTCGCCCTTGGCGACCAACTTTTTAATGCAAGTTATCCATCAAAGGTGCGGGGTCAAGTGTATTGACCTCGCCTCAATCTTCATTGGATATAATCTAAGCGATTGAAATAAGTATAGCAAAAATTATGGAAAACGCAAGTAAAATGCTGGGGATAAAGACTTTGGATAATTTTATCAGTCAATCAGCGAATTGATTTTTTAGCACTTTTGTGCTATAGTTAAATTAGCTCCAAAATAATAAAAAACGAGGTGAGAATGGTTTTATGGACAACTCTGTTTATCAATCAAGCTGTTTTTATCTGGATAGCGATGAATGGAGGTAAAACTTTTTGGTTTATTTTTATAGTCACCTTTCTATATTCAAACATTACCAATGTAATTTTTTATTATGGGACAGAATGGTTTGAGAAAACTCTTGAAAAAATTCGGAGAGAAAAAAGAAAAAGCCGGTGGTACAGAATTTGTTATATTATTCTAAGGCGTTGGGGCAAAAAAGCCATAATTATTCCCATGGCTATTTACTTTATTATGCCTATTA
>CAZTRS010000011.1:10230-15170 GCA_964616795.1 uncultured Candidatus Saccharibacteria bacterium | reverse complement strand
TGTGTTGGGTGTGTTTGGTTTGGGTTTTTTGCGGGATTTTGCTATAATAATAAACATAATTGTAAAAACAAACCCCAATTAAATATCCGCCTTTGTAGCGGAAAGATTCGGGGAGAAAAATATAAAAAAATAGTCAAAGAAATTTAAATAAAAATGAGGTGAAGGAAGTAAACCCCGCCATAGCGGGGTCCCGCCCACAATTAATTAAAAGACAATAGGTGGCGGGAAAGTTCCGAATCTTATTTAACGGGGCAAGTGAAACATATTGTAAAGAATTTAGTAATTGCTTTAGTAGTGTTGATTTGTATTAGCATTGCTTTTTCTATGTTTTTTAGTGATTTCGCTCAGGAAAATTCCAGCGTTATTACGCTTAATGAGGTAGTGGCTAAGATAAAAAATAATGAAGTGAAAAAAATTGCTGTTGATGGCAGTGATTTGGAAATTATTACTCAAGATGATAAAACATTTTTCGCTGTTAAAGAACAAGATTCCAGTTTAAGTGAAACTTTGAAAAATTATGGTGTTACCGCCGAGCAATTAAATGGTATTCAAGTAGAAATTAAAAATGAATCTGATTGGGGAGTATGGGCCAGTGTGCTGATTAATTTTCTGCCTTTGATTTTATTTATTGTTTTTTTCTTTTGGTTGAACAAACAGGCGCAAAAAGGAGCGGGGCAAGCTTTTTCTTTTGGAAAATCTTCATTAAAAATGTTTATTCCCAGTAAAGAAAGAATTACCTTTAATGATGTAGCGGGGCTGGAAGAAGCCAAACAAGAATTAAAAGAAGTGGTGGAGTTTTTGAAAAGTCCGAAAAAATTTTTGGATATTGGAGCCAAAATTCCGCGAGGAGTTTTGCTAATGGGTTTGCCAGGAACCGGAAAAACTTTATTAGCTCGAGCAGTAGCCGGAGAAGCTAATGTGCCGTTTTTCCATATTTCCGGAGCGGAATTCGTAGAAATGTTTGTAGGCGTGGGCGCCGCTCGCGTGAGAGATGTCTTTATGACGGCTAAAAAAGCTGCGCCAGCCATTTTATTTATTGATGAAATTGATGCAGTGGGCAGGGAGCGGGGAGCCGGTTTGGGCGGGGGTCATGATGAAAGAGAACAAACTTTAAATCAAATCTTGGTAGAAATGGACGGCTTTGATAATAATACCAATATTATAGTTATGGCTGCTACTAATCGTCCGGATGTTTTAGATTCCGCGTTATTAAGACCGGGTAGATTTGACCGTAGAGTGGTTTTAGATTTGCCGGATATCAATGAACGTGAAGCTATTTTAAGAATTCATTGTCGCAATAAATTATTATCTAAGGAAAATAATTTGAGAAGAATCGCGGAACGTACTCCGGGGTTTTCCGGAGCGGATTTGGCCAATTTGGTAAATGAAGGGGCAATTTTATCCGCTCGCCGCAATAAAAAAGAAGTGGGGCAAATAGAATTATTGGAATCTATTGAAAAGGTTATTTTAGGCCCGGAAAGAAAAACTAAAACCATTGCGGAAATAGAAAAGAAAATTATCGCTTATCATGAAGCCGGTCATGCGGTAGTGGCGCATTTTTCTGAATATTCCGACCCGGTGCAGAAAGTTTCTATTATCGCTCGTGGACACGCTGGTGGCTATACTTTAAAAGTGCCATTAGAAGATAGAAGACTAAGAACTAAAAAACAATTTTTAGCGGAACTAGCGGTTTTGATGGGTGGTTTTCTTTCAGAAAAAATATTTTTGAAAGATATTAGTACTGGCGCCTCTAATGATTTGAAGGAGGCCTCATCTTTAGCGCGAAAATTAATTACTCAATGGGGCATGTCTGATAAAATGGGGCCCATTACCTTTGGTAAAACCGATGAAATGATATTTTTAGGCAGAGAGATTTCTACAGAGAAAAATTATTCTGAAAAAATAGCCACAGAAATAGACGGTGAGGTGAAAAAATTAATAGATGATGCTTTAAAGACTGCAGAGAAAATATTAAAGACTCATAAAATTAAACTTGATTTACTCATTAAAACCTTATTAGATAAGGAAGTCATTGAAAAAGAAGAGTTTGAAAAGATAATGAGCTAAGGGTGGATTTGAGTATGCGCATGTAGCTCAGTTGGTTAGAGCACCGAGCTTATACCTCGGTGGTCCCTGGTTCGAGTCCAGGCATGCGCACAAAATCGTACATTTTATAATTTAAATAATGCACCTTTAGCTCAGTGGTAGAGCGGTCGCCTTTGGCGACAGGTCAGATTTTTTAAAATAAAACATAAAGTGCGCGGTTAGCTCAGTTGGTTTTGGGCGTATAGCTCAGTTGGTTAGAGCGTTTCGTTGACATCGAAAAGGTCTCCCGTTCAAGTCGGGATACGCCCACTGAGAGCGGTCGCCTTTGGCGACAGGTCACAAGTTCGAATCTTGTACCGCGCACTTTATGTTTTATGTCTACATTTTGAAAAGTTTAAAAAATCATAGGCATTATATTGGTTATACTAATAATTTAGAGAGAAGAATGGCTGAACATAACGCTGGTCAAAGTAAATACACTTCTTTGACTAGACCATTTGAATTAATTCACCAAGAAATTTTTCAAAATAAGAAAGATGCTATGGAAAGGGAATTGTTTTTAAAAACTGGTCAAGGAAGAGCTTGGATTAAGAATAATTTTGGTTAAAATGGATCTATTAAAAAAGGTAGAAATCATTTTTGAAAACGAAGATTTTTTGGCTATCAATAAACCGGCTGGTTTATTGGTACATCCGACTAATAGTAGTGGTGAAGAAAAAACATTAATTGATTGGATTATTGAAAGACATCCGGAAATTATTGGGGTGGGTGATTCTTCTGAAGAATTTAAGCAAGAAATATTGCGTCCTGGAATTGTTCATCGTTTGGACCGTGATACTTCCGGTATTATGCTCATTGCTAAAAACAATGACGCATTTTTTTACTTAAAAAATCTTTTTCAAGATAAAAAAATAAAAAAGAATTACTCAGCTTTGGTATTTGGCAATTTTTCGGAAAAGTCGGGAGCAATTAATAAACCCATCGGTATTAAATCGTCCAGTATTAAACGTTCTACCGCTGCCAAAAAAATTCGTGATGTGAAGGAAGCGCAAACAGAATATAAAGTGATAAAAAATTATTCTTTGGATAATGGAAGAAAATTTGCGCTTTTGGAAGTTTATCCTAAGACTGGACGCACTAATCAAATTAGAGTGCATTTGGCGAGTATTGGTCATTCCGTGGTGGGTGATAAGATTTACGGTTCTCAAAAATTACATTCCCCGGAAGGATTAAATAGGATGTTTCTGCATGCTTTTGGTTTGGAGATGCCATTAAAAGATGGGTCAATAATAAGATTAGAAGCAGATTTACCTGATGATTTAACCAATGTTTTAAATAAACTTACGACATCCGATGTCGTAAATAATACCGATGTCGTAAATATTAATTAAAATATATTATTATGACTGATATATTTCATGTTTTAAATAGAGGGGTGGATAAAAGAAAAATATTTTTGGATAATCAAGATTATTTTCGTTTTATTCACGACTTATTTGAATTTAATAATCAAGAGAGGGTTAATACTGTTTTTTATTCTTTTTATAAATTTAACGACATCGGATGTCGTAATATTAGCGATAGAAAGCCTAGAAAATTATTAGTCGATATTCATGCTTTTTGTTTAATGCCAAATCATTATCATTTATTATTATCCTCGAAAGTAGAAAATGGTATTCCTAAGTTTATGAAAAAAATAAACATGGGCTATGCTAAATATTTTAATGAAAAATATAAAAGAAAAGGAACTCTTTTTGAAAGCAGATATAAATCTATTTTAATAACAGAACATGCACATTTTCTTCATCTCCCTTATTATATTCATTTAAATCCTTTAGATTTAAAATTTCCTTTATGGCGGGAGAAAAAACTTAAAAATTATGAAGAAGCCATGATTTTTTTGGAGAAATACCGATGGAGTAGTTTTTTAGATTATATTGGAAAAAAGAATTTCCCTTCAATTACAAATAGAAAATTTTTATTGAATTTTTTTGGAGGCGAAGAGAAATATAAAAAAGAAACATTGGAATGGTTAAAAGATATGGATTTTAGCGCGGAAGAGGTGGTAAAGGGAGTTGCTTTGGAATGATTTGTCAATCTTACGACATCGGATGTCGTAAGATTGACAAATAGGGTCATATTTGATATAATAAGAGTATTGAAATAGACCTTTAAAAAATCGCCATATTATGAGGTAATAATCCGCCCTCGCGTAAAACTTCGGCGGATAAGGGAGGTTTCTAATGGGACAATTAGTTGTTGTTGATGCATTGGTTTTGTTAAATCATTATCATGATTTATTTCGTTTGGATAAGATTTTTATTCCTAATGCTGTTGTGCAAAGAATTGGAAATAAAGCTAAGGTAGATATTGAAAAAATAGCTACTTCTATTAATGATGAAGAGAGAAAGCGTTATACTAAACTTTATCGCAATCATCATGTTATTGGGTTTTTCAGAGATTCTCAAGATAGATATGAAATCATCGGTTCAGCGGGCACTGGTTGGGTTCAAAAAATTCAACCATTAGCCGACTTCTTTCAGATAAAGTTTAATCTTTCCTTTTTTGAAGACCAAAAAAGGATTGCGGCAGCGCTTTTGGTTTTGCAAGAAACGCATCCATTAGATAAAATTATTTTTCTTTCAGGAGATGATTTATTAAAAGAATTTGTGGAAGCGGTTTTTATGGAGTTTTTCCCCGATAATTTATTGGAGTGTTATAACGCAAAAGATGAATTGCCGGAAATATTGCGGGTACGCACTCCGAGAATTAAGAAAACAAAAAGAAAATTTATCAAGGAGGTAGCATGAAAAAAATTTTTGTTTTGCTGATTGTTTCAGTTTTTTTGGTGGGATGTTCAGGTTTCGTTACCTTGAACACCAATCTTCCTTTAA
>CAZTRS010000011.1:7378-10130 GCA_964616795.1 uncultured Candidatus Saccharibacteria bacterium | reverse complement strand
GTTTTTTTGGTGGGATGTTCAGGTTTCGTTACCTTGAACACCAATCTTCCTTTAAATACCTCTAAAATTACCGTTATTAACAATACGAATTCCGATTTGTATTTGTTAATTGATGGTAAACTCCAGAATGGGTTTATTCCTCCGACTGGAGTAAAAACTTTCGGCTTTTGGGTCGGTGGTGGCGCAAACTCTTCTCAGATAAGAGTGAGCGTGTCCATTATGGATCCTAAAAGAAATCGTTCTTGGTCAGAAGTTATCTCCTTATCTAGTTACTATAAATACAGTTATGTGTTTACGGTAACAAGCGATGGAGGGGGTCTCAGGGTAGAGTATAGGTATTAAAATTAAGCCCGCGTAAGCAATTTGTTGCAACGCGGGCTTTTTATTTACAAAAAAATATATTATAATATAGATATAGTTAAAAGTGCAAAGTTAAAAGTTAAAAATTATTCCGTTTGCGGCGGGAAAAGTTTAAAATAATCGTTAGATAATAATAAGTTTAATCTGCCAGTCGGCGGATAAAAAATACCCCGATTAAATATTTCGTCGTAGGCGGAAAAGATTCGGGGATTGAAAATAAATAGAGTAATCAAGACAAATAATTTTTTAAATAAGAAAAGGGCGAATTAATTAAACCCGAATCTTATTTAACGGGGCAAGTGAAAAAAATAAAAGCGTTTACCCTCACACCAAATGATGGTATTGGGGGGAGAAGTATTTTAACCTTATTTACGCCGAAGAAAAAAAGACATTTGGTGTGGGGGTTTACTTTAATAGAAACTTTAATTTATATCGGTATTTTTAGTGTTGTGGCTGTAAGTTTAACCGGTATTTTATGGAATACCTTACGGGTTAATTCCAATCAACAGGCAGCCAATGAAGTGGATGAAAATTTGCGTTATGTAATGAGTGTTTTGAATGAAAAAGTAAGAGGTTCTACTGCCATTGATAGTGCCACCAGTAGCACTTTGGTTTTGAAAAATGTCAGTTATGAAAATGTGACCTTTTCCGTAACCGACGGAGTTTTATATTTGCAAGAAGGAGCGGGAACGCCAGTGGCAGTGACTTCCAATAAAGTTTTGGTTGATGCTTTGACTTTCACTAAAATTGATATGACTGGTGCTAAAGATGGAGTGCGTGTGGATATTACCCTTTCTTATAATTCCGATAAACCGGAATTGGCTTTTTCCAAAAATATGATTTCCAGCGTTAATCGTGCAGCCGCCATTACTTTTGATTCGGATATTTTGCCCAATGCCGATAGTTTATATTCTATTGGCTCCAGTAATCCCAGATGGAAAAATGGATATTTTTCCGGTGATCTAAGTGTAGAGGGCAACGAAATTTTAACTGGTGATTTCACCGTGGATACAAATACGCTTTATGTGAATAGTGCTAGTGGTTATGTTGGTATTGGGACGATTAGTCCACAAAGACCATTGCACATTGTGGGTGCAGATGGTGTGGTTAGTAGTTTTCCGACATCAGCAATGGAAACAAGAGATTCTTTGATAATTGAAAATAATAATAATTCTAATATTGCACTTATTGCTTCTTCAACTGCAACTAGTTATTTGAAATTTTTTGATGAAAATTCAACCAATACTACTGCTTATGTTGGATATAGTCACAACGGTGACACTTTTATTATAGGTTCTAATTTGGCCGAAAGATTAAGAATTAGTAGTGTTGGTTATGTTGGTATAGCTACGACTACACCCACTGAAATGTTAGAAGTAAATGGAAATATTAGATTATCCGGAGGAACAGCTACTTATAAAATTAAAAATGTAGCAACACCTACTGATTCTTCGGATGTAGCGACTAAAGGTTATGTTGATGCTGCTGGTACAACTTACACTCAATATGTGGCATATTATCTTACTGCCGGTTCTTTTACTTGGACTAATCCTAATGGTTCTGCTTCAACTACCGTATCTGTTGTTGTAGTTGGTGGTGGGGGCGGAGGAGGGGGTGGTGGTGGTAGTATTAGTGGTATTACTGGTAGTACTGGTGGTACTACTAGTTTTGGCTCTTTAGTATCATCTACTGGTGGTGTCGGTGGAGTTGGTGGACTTAATACTGGTTGGAATGGTGGTGATGGTGGTGCTGGGTATAGTATGGGTCAAGCTGGTTCTGCGGGGCTTCTTGATAATATGCTTGGTCTTGGTGGTGGTGGTGGTGTTGGGTTTCAAGGTTGTGGTAATGGAGGTGGTGGTGGACAAGGATCTAGAAATGGTGGTGGTGGCGGTGGTTCCGGATACACCAGCACTTATTATGGAGTAACTGCCAGCGCGACTTTAACAGTAACTGTTGGCGCTGGTGGTGGTGGTGGAGCTTTGGGAAATGGAGAAAATGGAGCCAATGGAAGCGCGGGTTGCGTAATTGTTTATTGGTGGGATAATTAATTTATATTTTTGATTTAATTTATGTTTCAAGGAAATAAAAACATTGCTTTAATTTTAATTATTGCTATTTTGCTATTGATTAATGTTATTAATTTGTATTTTTGGTGGAAAAATAAAGATAATAATCAATCATTAGATAATATTGAACCAATAGTGGAAGATTGTGTTTCTAAGATTGAAGAAAAAACAGTAAGTGGGACATCTTTAGCTGGAGTTTTAGAACCTGGGATAAAAATAAAAATTTTATATGATTACTATCAATGTCATACAGCGCAGAGAGGAGACATTATTGTGTTTCAACCTGACTTAGAATTAAATCCAGTAGTTAAAATTATTAAAGGATT
>CAZTRS010000011.1:0-7278 GCA_964616795.1 uncultured Candidatus Saccharibacteria bacterium | reverse complement strand
TTGTGTTTCAACCTGACTTAGAATTAAATCCAGTAGTTAAAATTATTAAAGGATTACCGGGAGATGCCTTAGCTTTACGTGGTGATGGTAAAAATTGGAATATTTTAGTTAACGGAGAAATTTTAAAAACTTCTACCGGAGATGCCTATCAGGTGAATGACCAAGCTTTTCAGATGCTTTCCTTGTATATTAGAGATTATCAAGGTAAGATACCGCCAAAAGCGCATTTGCTTTTGGGCAATGCTATTTCTGGTTCTTTAGATAGCACTAAGTTTGGTTTAATTGATATTTCTGATATAATAGGGAAGGTCGTAGTAAATTAAAAGTTCAAAGTGAAAAATTAAAAATGTCCGATTTAGAGATAAAAAAGGAAATAGTTAATAAAAAACGCGCGAAAAAGACTATGAAAAAATCTAATTCCTTAGTCTTGTGGCTTATTTTATGTATTTTAGTTGTAGCGAGCGGGGTAGCTCTATTTTTTAATTTAAAAGTTTCCGGTCATTTGGATAAAATATTTCCTCCAGATGATAATTTTTATTTGGTTTATTTGAATTTAGGCAATGGCAATACGACTTATTATGGTCAGGGGTTGAAAAAATGTGGGGACTATTTAATTTTAAAAAATCCCTTTTTTCTTCAATCAACAAAAGATGAGAAAACAGGAGATACGGTTTTAAGTTTAGAAAAATTGGAAGATAGTTTTTATCGGCCGCTATCCGAAATGAAAATTTCCAAATACAGTGTTATTTTCACTCAGCAACTGAAAGCAGATTCTCAGTTAGTTAAAGAGTATGATAATTTAAAGTAATGTTTTATAAAATTCGCAAAATTCTTTTTTGGGCGATGCTTGTTTTATTTTTAGTAGCAGGCTTTGTTTTTATTGTTTATTCGTTCGGTTACCGCTTAGATATTAAAAATTGGAAAATTACTCAAACTGGGGGATTGAATGTAAAAACCATGCCCAAAATAACGGAAATTATTCTGGATGGAGAAAAAGTGAATAAAAAAGCCGGTTTATTTTCTAACGAAGTATTTTTACAAAGCATTCTTCCCGGTACTCATCTTTTGGAGGTTTCCAAAGAAGGATATTATACCTGGGGGAAAAGTATAATAATAGAGCCCAAAATGGTAAATAATTTTTCTAATATTGTTTTGATGCCGGAAAACGCTTTGGAAGAAATCATATATCGTTCTACTACCTCTGAAGAAATCATTGATGTTTTACCGCTGGAGGGGGGGGCAGAGATGCTTTTGGAGACAAAAGTAAAAACCAAGTCCGGTCTTTCTCAAATTTTAAGTATTTATAATAAAGGCAACGCCAATTTTACGGAAATTTTCAGAAAAAAAATAAGTTCTTCGGAAAATCCAGGTTTGATTCAGAATCTTATTATTGACGGAGTTAATTATAATCATTTTTTGGTAAATTATTACGACCGTTCTTTGGGCAAACAAGTTTTCTATTTATGGGAGAAGAGCGCGTCAGATGAAGTGGCGGATTTTTCAAAAATTATCAGTCAATATTTTTCTAATCAGCCGAAGAAAATTTTATTTCATCCCTTTGAAGACAATAAATTTTTGATTTCTACGGATAAAAAAATCGGAATTTTGGATTTAAATAAAAAAGTAGTTGATTATTTACCGCCTACCAATCCCTTGGATTTCACTATTGGCGGTAATTCTTTGTTTTGGATTGATAAGGTGGGAGGATTATACTCATATAATTTAATTATGAGGGGCACGACGCCCATAGCGATTTTGGACGAGAAAGAATTAGCTGTTGAAAAAATAACTATATCATCAAACGCGGAAAATATTTTGATTTTTTTGAAGAGTGGAAAAGTTATTTTAGTCAGAATAGATGGTTTGTCGCATATTATAGGAGAGGGCGTTTCTAATGTGGCTTTTTCTCCGGATAATCAAAAATTGGCTTATGTTGCCAATAATACCGTTCAAATTTATTTTTTGGAAGATTTATTTCGGAATATTTCTGAAAAAACAGGAGAGGCAATAACCGTATTGGATAAAGGCATGGTTATTTCTGATTTAATTTGGTTTAAAGACTCTCTTCATGTATTGGCGCGTTCCGGAGAAAAAATATTTTTTGCGGAATTGGATAATCGGGATAAAATTAACGTTTTTGAACAAACTCTTACACCCGGCCACTATTATTGGAATAATGCCGGAGAAGTTTGGCGCACGGATTGGTCTGTGGCGGAAAAAATTAATTTATTAGTGGGAGAATAATTATAGATATAGATTATATTTTTTGTCCCCCACCACTTTTTCAGCTTAAAAAGTGGTGGGGGATTGTATTTTTATAAAATTAGAGTAAAATTTAAGGTATATTGTGATTTACTCCATTAGAAGTTCGGCCAAGGTTATTATTAATACATAATTTTAGAGCGATTCGTCAGAGTTTATCCGCCAATTGATGGAGTTTACGTTATTAATAATTTTGAGAGTTATTATAACTTCTAACGGGATTTTGAATATTCATGCTTAAAGATGACGATAAGCAAAAAGAATTAGCGGAAAAATTATCGGAATTTTCCCTGCAAGCTAAGGAAAGGGAAGCAAAATTGTTAGCGGAAAAATCCGGTAATGAATATTTAAATCTTTCTATTATTTCTCCTCAAACCCAAGCTTTGGAATTAATTACCGAGGAACAAGCCAAGAGCGCTCTTTGCGCTCCTTTTTTATTGAAGGGCAAAGAAGTAAGTTTGGCTTGTAAAAATCCGGAAATGGAAGCCACTAAGAGAATTATTGAACAATTAGAACGAAGTGGTTTCAAAATAAAAATTTATATTGTCTCCGAATATTCTTTACGGGAGATGTGGGGAAATTATAAATTAGTGACTTTGGGGCAGAAAGAAATTACCGGTAGAATTGATATTAATCCCGATAACTTAGCTCAGTTGCAGGGCAAGATGGCTAATTTAAATGAATTAAAAGAAGAAATAGCCAAGTTTCAAAGTCCTTATACCTCTCAAATTTTTGAAATTATTTTAGCCGGCGCTTTAGCCATTGACGCTTCGGATGTGCATATTGAAGCTGAAGAAAAAGCCGGACGTTTGCGTTACAGAATTGATGGCGCCTTGCAGGATATTTATGATTTAACCCCCATTCATTATCGTTCAGTTTTGTCGCGTATTAAACTTTTGTCCGGAATGAAAATCAACGTTCATTCGGCAGCTCAAGACGGACGCTTTACCATCATAACTAAGGAGGCGCCGATTGAAATTCGTGTTTCCATTATTCCCAGCGCCTATGGAGAAACCGTGGTAATGAGAATTTTGAATCCCAAGAGTATCCAATTGAAACTGGAAGACTTGGGTTTTCGCGCCGACGATTTAGCTATTGTTGATGAACAAGTAAGAAGGCCTAATGGCATTATTTTGAATACCGGTCCTACCGGCTCTGGTAAAACCACGACCCTTTACGCTTTTTTGCGAAAAATTTATGACCCGGAAATGAAAATTATTACCGTAGAAGACCCGGTAGAATATCATATTGACGGTATTACTCAAACTCAAGTGGAAACAGAAAGAAATTATACTTTTGCCAATGGTTTGCGTTCTATTTTAAGACAAGACCCGGATGTGATTTTAGTGGGTGAAATCAGAGACAATGAAACAGCGGAAATTGCCATGAATGCCGCTTTGACCGGTCACTTGGTTTTTTCCACTTTGCATACCAATGAGGCGGCCGGCACTATTCCGAGATTATTGGATATGAAAATTCAGCCCGCTATTTTATCGGCTGCTTTGAATATGGCTATCGCTCAGCGTTTGACGAGAAAACTTTGTCAATATTGCAAACAAAAAAGAAAAATAGAATTGATTGAATTGGATAATATGAAAAAACTTGTAGAGCAAATGCCAAGCAGGGTAAAAAAACCGGAATTAAATGAAAATTCGGAAGTTTATGATGCTAAAGAAGGGGGTTGCGATAAGTGTAATTTTACCGGTTACAAAGGAAGGTTGGCTATTGTAGAATTATTATTAGTTGATAAAAATATTCAGGAAATGATTAATCAGCAGCAAGCGCCGACTATGCCGGCTTTAAAAGAAGCGGCTATTAAAGCAGGGATGGTGACTATGGAGCAGGACGCCATCTTGAAGATTTTGGCCGGCACTACTAGTATTAGTGAAGCGGAGACTGTATTGGGGGAGTTTATATGAAAAATTTAAAAATTAAATATCAAAAATCAAAATATAATCCAAAGATTTTAATAGATGAGATTATTGATAATAAAGATAAGATTATAGAAAAGGTGAGGAAAAATAATGTTTTGGGTAGTTATTTAAAATTAAAAGATGATTTTGAGAAATGTAAGAATGTGAGAAGAGATGGGGATTTTCAGAGAGAATATAAATATTTTTGGGGTATGAATAGAGCAGGATTAACAGAAAAGATTTTTGATAAATATTTTGATTTATTAACAGAAAGGGAAAGAAATTTAGGAAAGATTTTATTAATCATTTATAATATTCCTCGTAGAGATGGTAATCGTTCAATACAGTTTAGTTTTACTACTAAAATGCTTCATACGATAGATAATAATTTACCAATTTATGACAGTTTAGTTGGCAAGGCATTTAATTTAAGGATTAGCGGTAATGGAAAAGAGAGAATAAAATCTTGTTGTGAAAATTATATAATTTTAAAAGATTATTGTTCATTCTTATTAAAAGAAAAGAATTTAATGGCTGTGGTTGGTGAGTTTAGAAAGGGTTGTTGTGTTAATAAAAAAGATATAAGTGATATAAAGATTATTGATTTTTTCGTATGGGCTAATGAGTCATTGAGAAATAAAAAATCCGCCCCTACCTTAAAAGGTGGGGGGGGGTGAGATAAAAGACATTCTAAACCCGGAGGCAATTTCTTGTGCGAGGCACAAGGTCAAGAATAGTCCCAAGGAATACCCCAGTCGGAACCAGAGTACCCTCAAAAAGATTCCCTAGAAGGCATTATAAATTGGAGATAGCGCCAATTGCCTCCAGATTGAGAAGGTCTTTTTTAGATTTTCCACTACTCTTATTATATCATATCTAAAAGTGAAAGTCAACCCCGTTAGAAGTTTAACCAAGATTATTATTAATACATAAATTTTAGAGCGATTCGTCGGAGTTTATTCGTCAATTGGCGGAGCTTACGTCATTAATAATTTTGAGAGTTATTATAACTTCTAACGGGATAAAATCATCATTTGTGGATAAGAAAACAGACATAAAAAAGAATATTTTGAAGCCTGACCCAGTATTGGATTCAACTTTACGCCCAAAAACTTGGGCTGATTTTATCGGTCAGGAAAAAATTAAAAAAAATATCAAAATTATTTTAGAGTCAGCCAAGAAAAGAAAAGAAGCGCCGGACCATCTTTTATTATATGGTTCTGCCGGATTGGGAAAAACCACTTTGGCGCATTTAGTTTCTCAGGAAATTGGTTCGGATTTAAAAATTACTTCCGGACCGGCTATTGAAAAAGCCGGAGACTTGGCTTCTATTTTAGCTAATCTTTCCGAGGGAGATATTTTATTTATTGATGAAATTCATCGTTTGAATAAAATGATTGAAGAAATTTTGTATTCAGCCATGGAGTCGCGAGTTTTAAATTTAATTTTAGGCAAAGGTCCGTCAGCGCGAACCGTGCAATTGGATTTGCCGCCCTTTACTTTGATGGGCGCCACTACCAGAGCGGGAATGATTTCCAGTCCCTTGCGTTCTCGTTTCGGAGCGATTTTTAAATTAGATTTTTACGAAGATACTGATATTGAAAAAATAATTTCTAAAAATTCTAATATTTTGGAAGTAGAATTGGACAAAGAAGCTGTGGGAATTTTAGCTAAAGCCAGTCGAGCCACTCCGAGAATTGCCAATCGTTTATTAAAAAGAAGTAGAGATTTAGCTGTGGTGGAGGGGAACGGAAAAATCACCGGGGAAATTAGCAGAAAAATCATGGAAATGTTTGAAATTGATGAATTAGGATTAGAGGCGACTGATAGAAAAATATTGGAGATGATTATTGATAAGTTTAATGGTGGACCGGTGGGGATTGGCGCTATGGCAGCAGCGGCTAATGAAGAAAGAGAAACTATTGAGGAGGTTTACGAGCCATATTTAATGAGAATTGGATTTATTGAAAGAACGCCTAAGGGTAGGGTGGTAACCGGAGCAGCTTATAAACATTTGAATTTGTATAATAAAGATAATAAGCAAGAAAAACTCATATAATAAATCAAAATTAAAAAATCAAAATGGAAAATGACAGTGTAAAATTTAAAAATGAATTTAAGAAAAGATTATACACTTTTGTTTTAAGGTTGATTAAGTTTATAGATAAATTACCCCACGATTCGGTTTGTGGAGTTATAGGCAAACAACTTCTTAGAAGTGGTACGAGTATTTTAGCTAATTATATTGAAGCTAATTCGGCTAGTTCTAAAAAAGATTTTATTAATTTTTTTACCCATTCTTTAAAATCGGCTAATGAGTCAAAAGTTTGGCTTTCATTATTGAGAGATACTAAAAAAGGAAATGACAATGAAATAAAATTGTTATTAGATGAATTAATCGAAATATCTAATATTTTAGCTTCTATTATTCTTACTCTTAAAGGTAAAAAATAGTTTTATCATTTTGAATTGTAATTTTTATTTTTGATATTTGCATTTTAATTTTAATTTATTATGCTCAAAAAATTAATTATATTTCTAATCTTTTTTATATCAATTTTCTTTAATTACCGCGTTACTGCCGCTGGCACAATTATTATTAATGAGATTATGTATAATTTGCCTGGTTCTGATACTGGTCATAAATGGATTGAAATTAAAAATATTTCAGGGAGTGAAATTAATTTAAGTGGATGGAAGTTTAATGACGGTTCTAATCATAATTTAGTTGCGCCTCCAGATAAAGGCGGACAAGGAAGTCTGACAATTTCAACTGGTGGTTTTGCCATTTTAGCCGATGATGCAATTATCTTTTTATCTGACCATCCAGGTTTTAGCGCAACCGTAATTGATACTTTATTTAAAAATGTTGGGCAGCAAAGTGATAGGGTTTATGTTTTAAAAATATTGGATTCAGAAGGCGTCGCGGTGGACGAAGTTAGTTATAATATCAATCTTGGTGCTAATGGAGACGGCTATTCTTTAGAAAGAGTAAACGATTATTCCAATCAGTTTTGTTCGTCACAATATTTAGGCGGTTCCGCTGGTTTGGCTAATGTGCCGAATTGTTTTACGCCGACTCCGACTCCATCGCCGACTAATG
>CAZTRS010000010.1:12628-16042 GCA_964616795.1 uncultured Candidatus Saccharibacteria bacterium | reverse complement strand
AAATTAATGAAAATCAGTAAAAATATTTTTCGCGCTTATGATATTAGGGGAGAATATCCAAAAGAGGTAAGTCCTGATTTTGCTTATCGTCTAGGATATTTTTTCAATGATTTTTTAAGATTGTCAAAAATATCTAAAAAGAAGAACCTGAGGATTTTAGTTGATGCTGATTTGAGAAAATCCAGTGAATTATTAAAAGAAAAATTAATTGCAGGGTTATTTCGTAATAAAAACATTATTTTAGATTTGGGGCAAAGTACCACTCCGATGTTTTATTTTGGAATAAAGAAAACTAAAGCGGATTTTGGAATAATAGTGACAGCCTCACATCTTTCGCAGGGTCATAACGGTTTTAAAATTTTTGATAAAGATATTATAGCCATTAGCGGAGAGAAAATAGGAAAATTTGTGAGACTGTTTGAGAGAGAAATTGAAAACCCTTCTATGCTAAAGCTTCGGAGGGCAAGGAAAGTAAATTTGTTGGATGAATATGTTGATTTTTTGATAAAATATTTTGATTTTAATATAGATGATAAAAAGATATTAAAAGATATAAAAATTGCCGTTAATGATCAATTTGGTATTGCCACTCCGGTTTTTAAAAAATTATTATTAAAACTTAATCTGCCGATAAGATTATTTTATGAGAAATCTAATATAAAATTTCATAAAATAGTAAAAAATAGCTTTGATTTAGGGGTTTATTTTGATGCCGATGGGGATAGAGTGATTTTTGTGGATAAAAGAGGGGAAATTATTCCATCTGATGTTATTGGTCCGATATTGGTTCAATATTTTGCGCAATTGAATAAAAAAGCTAAGATAGTAATAGATGAAACAACAACCAAATTAGTAGGAGAAATAGTAAAGAAATATGGCGGAGAGGTAGTTTATTCTAAAATAGGTCATGCTTATTTTAAAGTAAAAATGGCTGAAGTAAAAGCCATCTTTGGTCTAGAGAAATCCGGTCATTATTATTTTAGAGATTTTTACTTTGCTGATTCTGGTATTTTTGCTTTTTTTACTTTTTTAAAAGCTTTTATATTTTATGGAGGAAGTCTTGATAATTTACAAAACGATTTTAAAAAATATGCTATAGCGCCGGAAATTAATTTTAAAACTCAAGATTATCAAAGAGTAGAAAATGTTTTAAAAAATAAATTTAAGGAACAAGCTAAAAGAATTTCTATTTTCAACGGCCTGACCATGGATTTTAATGATTGGAGATTTAATATTCGTTCGTCTAATACAGAACCAATTTTAAGATTTAATATGGAAGCGGTTGATGAAAAAATATTAAAAGATAAAATGTTATTAATAAAAAAGATTCTAAAAAAATGAGCTCACAAAGAATAAAACAAGTTAATGTATTAATTCAAGAAGTATTGGGAAGAATTTTCCAAAAAGAATGTCATTTTCCTGATAATTCTTTGGTAACTATTTTGGCAGTTGAAACTTCGCCCGATCTTTTGTATAGTAAAATTATTATTAGTGTTTTTCCCGAAGCTCAAGAAAAAGAGGTGATGCAATATTTAGAGAAAGATATTTTTGATATACAACAAGTATTGAATAAAAAATTAGCGATGCATCCCGTCCCAAAGATTCGTTTTGAAATGGATAGAACGGAATGTGAGGCAGAAAAAATTGAAAAACTATTAGAGGAAATAAAAGAAACTAATGACAAATAATAAATGTCTAATATCAAACAAAATCCAAATAATTAAATGTTAAAACGTTTTTGGATTTTAGGCTTACGATTTGATTTGACATTAGAAATTTGAAATTAGGATTTTCGTAACATGGCCACGTAGCCAAGCAGTAAGGCAACGGTCTGCAAAACCGTTACACGTGGGTGCAATTCCCGCCGTGGCCTCAGCAAAATTTTGTCGTCGGGACAAAACTCTTATACGTGGGTTCAATTCCCGCCCAGGCCTCATAAAAGTTTAAAATTGAAAAATCAAAATGTAAAATTGTTTTAGATTTGAACTTTTTTAAAAAATATACTATATTAAATTAAGTCATTTTTCATTTTAACTTTCACATTATATGCCCGGGTGGCGGAATGGCAGACGCGCACGACTCAAAATCGTGTGAGATTTATCTCATGAGAGTTCGACTCTCTCCCCGGGCACCATCTTAATAAAAAAGTCGCTTTTAAAGCGATTTTTTCATTTACTTGATTATTGTTATTTTTTGTGGTAATTTTTACTTGGATAATTAAAAATTTTTAAAAGGAGGTTTATTATGGATAAATTCAATTGTTATTCTCACGTAGAAGTTAGAACTGGAGTTAATCAATTATTAACAATTGCCTTTCCTTCAAGAGGTGATGTAAATAATAAGGCACTAATAGAGAAGATAAGAGATTTTTTTAAAGAAAATATTCGTTCGGTATCATTTCCACAAACACATAAGACAAATTTAGAACACGGCAGTTACGGTTGTTATAGTCGATATGAAATTATTCAGCATAAATATGCTGGCGGTGGTCATCCTGGAGCCGGCGGTATTATGGAGGTGTTGGAGATTAAAAATCCTCCGAATGGGAAGGCTCAGTTTATAATTTATGAACGAAGAGAAGAGGGTTGGTCTATTAATTCTTGGTTTTCGGAATGGGATACGTTGGAATATGCATTGGCGGCATTCAAGGATAATTGGTATAGAAATGGAGAAGAAATATTTTCTAGACTCAAGGGGTTTAAAAGATTGGTTAGTTGCGGGAGGTTTGATCCTTGGTTTTTTGCTGTTGGCAATGAAGAGTTAATGGGAGATTATTGTTTGCCATTTGGATTAGAAGATGATCCAGTTTATAAATTAGGGAAACAATTTGTTGTTTTTGATGACGATGAAATCCCAACAATAAAAATTTGTATGGGCGTTAGATTTTGTAGAGATAATGACAATCTGCACGGATCAAATAATTGTTTTCGTATTATTTATTGGCATGATGGATCAATGACTAATGAAAGGATGATTTGTGGGAAAAGTAAAATATTCTTTTTTGATGGGCCAGAATTTTTATCTATAGATTTTTTTAAGAAATTTAGGGAATTCCTTTCCGGCAGAAATACAAGTTTTACTGTTGATTTTCTTGATGGCAACAGATTTGTTGGTAATTTGATAAAAAAAGATAAAATGACTTCCCCTGAAGGAGAATACTTGGCCTGTGTTTATTTAAAATATGGGAAAAAATTTAGGAAACAACGTGGTACCGTTAATTTTAAGCCAACATCAGAAACCCCAAATATCATTCAATACATCAAGGGGAAGATGACGTTGCGTAGTGGGGAAACAATTGAAAAAATTAAGATTGAAAGATTTAAATCTAAAAAGGGTGGCCAAAAATGGTCGGGAATATTTTTTAAACCTCTCCAAAGGATAGAATAGTAAGTTTTTTGGTACAATCAGCCTCAA
>CAZTRS010000010.1:0-12618 GCA_964616795.1 uncultured Candidatus Saccharibacteria bacterium | reverse complement strand
TGTGTTGGGTGTGTTTGGTTTTTTTTCGTCGAAATTTGGGAAAATCATTCATATTTTACGACTAAATAATTTTTTTATACAATTCTTTGACATTTTTAGCAAAACTTCTTGGAAAAAATTATTATCCACAGTTGAAAAGGATTTTTTTTTAGCGTAAGATAACCTCTTAAACAAAAAAGTCTCTAAAAAAAGAAAATTTTTAATTTTTTATGCCGGGTAGTAGAATTTCAAAAAGTGCTTTGCACTAAAATAACTCGGTATTGAATCAGGTAGTAGAGCAAAGCACACTACCTGACAAGTTATAAAGTCTGTTAAAATAATTAATTAATAAATTTCAAATAATCATTTGTTGAATAATTTGAAATTTCACTACTCGGTATGCCAGGTAAAAATAATTATAATCCATTCCATAAAGTGAAAAAGAGAGATGGCCGAGTGGCGTCTTTTACGACCGAAAAAATAACCAATGCTATCTTTAAGGCCGCGGAAGAAACCGGAAAAACTGATTATGTTTTTGCTAAGGCTATGGCTGAGGAGGTGGTAAGACGCTTAGCTAGGAAATTAAAAATCCAAAAATCATATGTTCCGACCATTGAAGAGATCCAAGATACAGTAGAACAAGTTTTAATTGATAAAAACCAACTTAAGGTTGCTAAGACTTATATGATGTATCGTCAGAAGCGTTCAGAAATTAGAAAAGAGAAGGCACAAATTTTAAACAAGGAGACTATTGATGAGGTTGATAAAAAATTTGATGTTAATGCTTTAAGAGTTTTAACTTCTCGTTATTTACGTAAAGATAATTTTGGAAAAATTATTGAATCACCCAAAGAACTTTTTACTCGCGTGGCTGTACACACTACCTTACCCTCACTTTTTTATGATGAAGCGGTTTATCAAAAAAATGGAAGGGCCACTGAACATCGCATAGAAGAATTTTCTCCGGAAAAATTTGATGGGAAATATAAAATTGGAAATTATCCGTTAAACCAATATCATTTGGAAGGAATGAAAAGATTGTATGACCGCTTTAATAAAGAACAGAAAATAAAAATATCTTGGCAAAAATTTTTAGAAAAATTGAAAGATGGATATTTTGATAAATATGCCGTTGAGGTAGAGGAATTTTATAATTTAATGGCCAGTCGGAAATTTATACCTAACACTCCGGCCTTGGCTAATTTCGGAAATGTTTTTGGAATGGGTTCTGCTTGTTTTGTTTTGGACATTGATGACTCCATTGATGATATTATGAGTACTCTGGGGTCCGCCTCCAGAATTTTTAAATCCGGCGGAGGAGTGGGATATAATTTTTCTAAATTAAGACCGGAGGGAGATTTTGTAAAATCAACCGGAGGTTATTCTTCCGGACCAATTAGTTTTATGTCTCTATACGACAGAATGACCGATGTGATTAAACAGGGGGGTATTAGAAGAGGGGCGAATATGGGTATTTTAAACAGTAATCATCCTGATATTGAGGCCTTTGTGAAGTGTAAAACAGGCAACCAAGCCTTAAAGAACTTTAATATTTCCATATTAATTTTACCTGAGTTTTGGGAGTGTCTAAAAGATAATAAACCTTATCCATTAATTAATCCTCGTAGTAAGCAAGTAGTTAAATATATTGATGCTAAATCATTGTTAAATCTTATTTCTTATCAGGCTTGGGAATCAGCTGAGCCGGGAGTGATTTTTCATGACCGTATCAATGAATACAATCCTTTGTTAAAAGTTTTAGGTCCCATTACCTGTACTAATCCTTGCGGAGAAGTTTTGCTTTATCCTTATGAGTCTTGTAATTTAGGCAGTTTGAATTTATGGAGTTTCGTAAAACCAAATCATAGGCACGACCATAGAATTTTTGATTGGGAAGAATATGGCAAAACCGTGGAGACGGCGACTAGATTTATGGATAATGTCATTGATATTAATAAATATCCTTTGCCAGAAATTGCTGATATGTCTTTAAAAACAAGAAAAATGGGTTTGGGGGTGATGGGATTAGCGGATACTTTATTTGAATTATCCCTTCCTTATAACAGTAAAGAAGGATTGAAATTTATGGAAAAATCTTTAGAAGCATTAAATTATCATTCTAAAGTAATTTCCGTTAGGATGAGTCAGGAAAGAGGAAAGTTCCCGTTATTTGACCAATCTTTTTATCCGGATGGAAAACTTCCGTTTGCCGGATATAAAGATAAAAAATCTTCCAGCTTTGATTGGAAATCTTTAATTACTAAAATTAAGAAAAATGGTTTGAGAAATTCTTTTACTACTGTCATGGCGCCGACTGGTTCTATTTCTATGATTGCCGGATGTTCTTCTGGTATTGAACCGAATTATAGTTTAGTTTTTGAAAAAAATGTGGCCGTAGGAAATTTTTATTATGTCAATCCGGTTTTTGAAAGAGTGTTATTCAGACATGGGTTGTTTGACGACCAACTTTTGAGAAAAGTAATTGATAATAACGGAAGCGTTCAGAAAATATCCCGCATACCGGAAAAGTTAAAACAAGTTCTTATTACTTCCATGGATATAGAAGTGGAAGACCATATTAAAGCTTTGGGGGCGATGCAGAAATGGACGGATTCGTCTATTTCTAAAACCAACAACTTGCCAGTTAGCGCCACACCGGAAGATATCAAAAAAGTTTATCTTTTGGCGTATAAATTGGGCTGTAAAGATGTAACGGTTTATCGCGATAAATCCATCCAAAACCAAGTATTGGTCGCTGGAGGTAATAAGAAGGAGAAGGCGGTTGGTAAAAAAAGAAAGGGTAGAAAGGAAGAGTTTTTGGCCAAAAAAGATGAAAAAGCCGAGGGTTTCTCCATTTATTATCAGCCGAATGTGGCAGAAGTTTTGCCTAGTCAAATTAATGGGCAAAATGGTAATTCCAGTAAGTTCTGTCCGAATTGTCATACTGAATTAGTGAATCAAGAAAAATGCCACTCTTGTCCGGTTTGTGGATGGGGGATGTGCAGTTAATAGAAAGTATCAGTTTGAGGCTCGAGCCCGAGGCTCATCAGCTTTGAGTTGAGACCCGCCTTAGGCGGGGAAAGTAGTAAGTAGAAGAAAATACGAAGTATAAAATATATAGCGAATAACTTGTTTTTCAACGGCTCATCCGCCCAAGGCGGATGAGCCGTTCAGTTTTATTCTTTTTATGTTGTTTCATTATTTTATACTATAGTATAAAATAATGAAGTGGGGAGTTTTGAGATTTTTTTAAAAAGATTAAATATATGATAAAATAGAGATATGAAACTCTAATATCCAATGTCTAATGTCAAACAAAATCCAAATAAATAAATGACTAAAATCGATGTTTTGACATTATGATTTAAATAATTGATTTGTCATTGGATATTTGTAATTTGGATGTGATTTTTTATGCTTAACAGACCAAACATATTTTTGTTTTCTGTTATCTCTTTCGGGGCAGGGATTTTTATCGCCTCGTTTTTATTTATTGATTGGGTTGGGATTTTGTTATTTTTGGTTTTGATTAGTTGTTTTTCTTTTTGGTCTTTTTTATGTCGCAAAAATCTTTTGATTTTTGCGGCTTTTATTAGCATCTTTTTTTTAGGCATTGTCTCTTTTCAAATTTCCGATTATTATGGACAAAAAAATTCCAGCGCCTATTTAAATGATAATTTTATTAAAGTATTGGGAATTATTTATGATGAGCCAGAGTTTAAAGAATCTTCTGTCTGGTTAAGAGTAGAATTAAAAGATGGTTATCAGGGAAAGGTTTTAATTAAAACTAAGCCTTATGCCAAAGATTTTCAATATGGAGACGAGATTTATTTTGAAGGGAGGATAGAGGAGCCGGAGAATTTTTTGGATTTTGATTTTAAGGCTTATTTGGCTAAGGAAGGAATTTATTCCATTATTAATTATCCCAAATTGGAAATTATAAAAAACAACCAAGGCTCGGCCATTAAATCATTTTTATTAAAAATAAAAAATTCTTTTGAAGAAAAAATTGATAGTATTTTACCGGAACCGGAATCAAGTTTTTTAGGAGGATTGCTTTTAGGTGAGCGTCAAAGTTTAAATGCTGATTTAAAAGAAAAAATGCAGAAAAGCGGGACCAGTCATTTAGTGGCTTTATCTGGATATAATATAACCATTATTTGTTCCGCCGTTCTTTCATTATTATTATTTTTTGGTCTTAAAAGGGGGACCGCATTTTGGTTGTCGGTTTTGTTTGTGGTTTTATTTGTTTTGATGACTGGCGCTTCAGCTTCAGTAGTGCGCGCTGGAATTATGGGTATTTTGTTTTTATTAAGTCAAAAAATTGGTAGATTATATCATCCCAGGAATGCCTTATTTTTAGCCGGTATAATCATGATATTAATTAATCCAAAAATATTGAGATTTGATTTTGCTTTTCAATTGTCTTTCGCCGCTACATTGGGTTTGATTTATTTTTATCCGTTTTTTGAAAGAATTTTAGAGTCAGATAAATCTAGTTTTCTAAATTGGCGCAATATTTTAGCTACAACTTTATCAGCACAATTAGCCGTGTTGCCGTTGATTATTTTAAGATTTGGATATTTCCCAGTGGTTTCTCCTTTGAGTAATATTTTTATTTTGTCGTTAATTCCCATTACAATGTTATTGGGTTTTCTGTCTGTAATGTTGGGATTTATTTTACCGGGGTTGGCCGCGGTTTTCGGTTTTCTTCCATACTTAATGCTTAAACTGGAAATTTTAATTATTAATTTCTTTGGTAGTTTAAAATTTGCTATAATTTATTTAGATAAGATTAGAGAATGGATTTTTTGGTTGGCTATAGCGATAGTGGTTATTTTGTTTATTTATCTTCAAAAAAGAAAAATAAAATATTTAGAGCATGCCAGGTAGTAGAATTTCCAATCCGGGTAGTAGAGCAAAACATACTACCCGACAAGTGGCGCCGAAGGCGCCAAAATAGCCTGGCAACGGTATAAAGTTTAGTTAAAATAATTATTATGAATTTCAGTCCGCCAGCTGGCGGATGAAATTTCACTATCTGGCATGGAGATATTCCATAAATTAATAATAATTTTCGGTTTAATAATTCTACTTGCTCTTAATACGGTGGTTTGGTTTTTTATTTTATTAGAAAATAATTTGACGGAAATTGATTTTTTAGATGTGGGGCAAGGGGACGCGACTTTAATAAATTTTTATAATTCTGGCAAGATTATGATTGATGCCGGTCCGAATCGTTCGGTGCTTGATGAATTGGGGAGTAATTTGAGTTTTTTTGAAAAGAAAATAGATATTTTGATTTTATCTCATGCTAATTTAGACCATTACGGAGGATTTTTTGAAATAATAGAAAAATATCAGCCGCGAGTTTTTGTTTATAATGGAATAAATAGTACTAGTGAAACCTTTCAAAATTTATTGACCTTAATAAAAAATAACGGACTGGCCGTTGTATCTGTGAGAGCTGGAGACAAAATTAAGATAGGGGATGATGTTATGGAGGTTATTTCTCCATTGGCGGGAGTGAATTTTTCCGAAAAAAATCTTAATAATAGTTCTTTAGTATTTAAAACAATTATTAATGGTTTTAAAACTTTATTTTTAGGAGATGCTGATAGTAGCTTTTTGAAAAAGATTGCTAATAATTGGCAGGCGGATATTTTAAAGGTGAGCCATCATGGTTCAAAAAATGGGACAGATGAGGCGTTATTGAATTCAATCAATCCTAAAATAGCTCTCATTGGTGTAGGTGAGGACAATAAATATAATCATCCGGCTGATGCCGTGATTAATTTATTAGAAGATTTGGGAATTAAAATATTTCGTACCGACCAGAATGGCAGTATTAGCATTGAATTCGGCAAAGAATTGATTATTGGGGATTAAAAAACCCGGTCACCTTGGGCGACCGGGTTTTTTTAAAGCCATTTTTTGATTTTGAAATAAATAAAGAAAATAGCTGAAATTACCAACATTATTCCAACAATAATCCAAAATCCGTAAGGTTCAGATATAAGTGGGGTATGGGTAGTGTTCATGCTAAAAATACTGGAAACAAGAGAAAGGGGGAAGGTCATAAAAGCCATAATAGTAAAAAGTTTCATGACTTCATTGGTTTTGCTTTCAAATAGAGTATTATTAGTTGATTCTAACGCTTCAATGGTCTCTTTTAGATTATCTAAGGCATCCCAAACTTTTTCGTAATCTCCAATTAAATCATTGAGGTATACTTCAATATCTTTTCCAAAAAATTTCAAACCTTTTATCATTAAAGATTCTAAGATGGTTTTTTGGGGCCTAGTGATTAAACGTTGGTCTAAAATATCTCTTTTGACAAAAGATATTTCTTTGATCATTTCTTTTTCGTGGCCTTTGAATATAGATTCTTCAATATAACAAACTTTTTCATTAATATGCGTAAGCTGCCTTAAAGAAAATTCTTGGCAGTTTTCTAATATTTCATATAAAAGATGACCGGTGGTTTTATCTAGATATTTTTCATGACTGGTAATATCTTTTTCCAACTTATTAAAGAAATCATTAATAGGTTCTATTTCACTATAACGAGCAGTAATGATTGCATCTTTAGTGATAAGAAAATCAACTTCCGTGGATTTAGAAATACGGGTACAAGGATCGTAGACGGGAATATAATAGACAATATAAATATAATTATTATAAGCTTCAACCTTGGAACGAGAAGATGGCCTCATTAATTCGGCTAAAATAAGGGGGTGAAATTTGTAATTAGCGCCTAAATAATCTATATCGCTTTGATTGGGATTGACGATGTCAATCCAAGTAATCTTTGATTGAACTTGTTTCATTTACCCAGTGAAATAAGATTCGGGACTTTTCCGCCATCTATAATAATTATCTGGAGGCGAGACCCCGCCCGTGGCGGGAATATATATTCCCTTCATCTTACTATTTAAAATTTATTTAATAACCTATGTTAATAGACTTTCCTCCGCTTCCCCCGCCACGGCGGAGTTTCACGGGATGAATTGTAAAAAATAGACTTTTATTAATGTTATCCTTATTATACAAAAATATTAAATAGGTAGCAATTGTGCACAACCATTTGACAATAACATTTTTATTTGCTAAATTACTTATACATAAAAAATGCCAGGTAGTAGAATTTCAAAAGGCACTTCGTGCCAAAATAACCTGGTATTGAGTAGAAAGTCTATATAAAATAATAAACATAAGCTTCAAATAAGCATTAAATATTATTTGAAATTTCACTACTGGGAATGCCAACTATTAATCAGCTAATCAAAAAAAGAAGATCACCGAACATCAAGAAGACCAAGTCACCGGCCTTGAATTTTGGTTTTAATGTGAAAAAGAATCGTCCTGTGTCTTATCCAGCCTCTTTTAAAAGAGGTGTTTGTGTTAAAGTTTTCACTACTACTCCAAAAAAGCCGAACTCCGCTTTGCGTAAAGTGGCGCGCGTGCGTCTTTCTAATGGTATGGAAGTCACCGCTTATATTCCCGGAGAAGGACATAATTTACAGGAGCATTCCGTAGTGGTAATTCGCGGAGGCAGGGTTAAAGATTTGCCGGGCGTGCGTTATCATATCGTGCGTGGTGTTTTAGATACAACCGGTGTGCAGAATCGTAAGCAGCAAAGGTCTAAATATGGAGCCAAGACGCCTAAATAAAATATTATGAGAAGAGGTAAAAAGTTTAAGAGAAATTTTGAACCGGATATGATGCATAATAAAATCGAGTTTACTCGGTTTATTAACTATTTAATGGAAAGAGGGAAAAAAAGCGTGGCCGAAGCGATTTTTTATAAAACTTTGGATATTATTAAAGAAACTAGCAAAAAAGACCCGGCATTGGTTGTAGAAGCAGCCATGAAAAACGTTTCACCTGTAGTGGAGGTGCGTTCCAAAAGAGTAGGTGGCGCCAATTATCAGGTGCCTCAAGAGGTGAGACCAAATAGAAAATTTGCTTTGACTTGCCGTTGGATTTTGGAAGCAGCCAGAAAGAGAAAGGGCATGGATATGCCTAAAAAATTAGCTGAAGAATTTTTAGCAGCGGCTAACAATGAAGGAGCGGCTATTAAGAAAAAATTAGATACTCATCGTATTGCCGAAGCTAACAAAGCTTTTGCTCATTTTGCTCGGTGAGCTCTCTCGCCTCGCTCGGTCAAATTAAAAGTTTAAAATTTAAATCGCAAAATTATAAAATAAAATTTGAAATTTTAAAATAGTAAAAGTCAAAAATCAAAGTTGATTTATTAACTATGTATAATAACTTTTTGATTTTTGATTTTTTATTTTTAATTTATTTATATGGCAAGACAATATCCCATTGAAAAAGTAAGAGATATCGGCATCATCGCTCACATTGACGCTGGAAAAACAACTGTTTCCGAACGCGTTCTTTTTTATACCGGTATTTCTCATAAAATTGGAGAAGTGCACGAGGGTGAGGCAGTGATGGATTGGATGGAACAGGAAAGAGAAAGGGGTATTACCATCACTTCCGCCGCTACTACTTGTTTTTGGACTCAAACCTATAGAAAAGCAGCCGGTGAAAAGAAGGGCGGAGAATATCGTATTAATTTAATTGATACTCCGGGACATATTGATTTTACCGTAGAGGTGCAAAGGTCACTGCGCGTTTTAGATGGCGCAGTGGTTGTTTTTGACGGAGTTTCCGGCGTGGAGCCGCAATCAGAAACAGTTTGGCACCAAGCTGATAAATATGAAGTGCCTCGTTTATGTTTTATTAATAAATTAGATAGAATGGGAGCGAGTTTTGATTTTTGTTTATCTACTATTAGAGAAAGATTAAGTCCTAATGCTTTGCCGATTCAATTAAACATCGGCACCGAAGAAAAGTTTATTGGCGTTGTTGATTTAATCAGAATGAAAGCTTTTGCTTTTACCGGCGAAAGGGGAGAAACCATTGAAGAAATTGAAATTCCGGCTGATTTAAGGGAGAAGGTCAATGAAATGCGTCATGAGTTGGTAGAAAGAATTGTGGAACATGATGATGTTTTGATGACTAAATATTTAGAAGGACAAGAACCGACCGAAGAAGAATTGAGAAAAACTTTGAGAAAGGCTGTTATTGCTTATAAGATTATTCCGGTTTTATGCGGAACTGCTTTGAGAAATAAAGGTGTGCAATTTATGTTGGATGCGGTAGTTGATTATTTGCCGTCTCCGATGGATGTGCCACCGACTAAGGGATTTGACCCAAATAAACCAGAAGTGGAAATTTTTAGAAAACCCGATGATAATGAACCATTGGCCGCTCTAGCGTTTAAAATTGCTGCTGACCCGTTTGTGGGGAGTTTAACTTATTTCAGAGTCTATTCCGGTGTTTTGAAAAGAGGCACTTATATTTTAAATAGCATCAAAGGCGATAAAGAAAGAGTGGGACGTGTTTTGCGTATGCATGCCAATCACAGAGAAGAAGTAGAAGAAGTATATGCCGGAGATATTGCCGCTATTGTTGGTTTGAAAAATACCACTACCGGTGATACTTTGTGTGACCCGGAATATCCAATGGTTTTGGAAAAAATTGATTTTCCTGAACCGGTTATTCATATGCGTATTGAACCCAAGACTAAAGCCGACCAGGAAAAGATGGGCTTGGCTTTGAGAAAATTATCAGATGAAGACCCAACCTTTACTGTGAAATCTGACCAGGAAACGGGAGAAACTTTAATCGGCGGTATGGGTGAATTACATTTGGAAGTTTTAGTAGATAGAATGAAGCGTGAATTTAAAGTAGAGGCTGATACCGGTAGGCCGCAGGTGGCTTATAAAGAAACTATTAAGGGTAATGCTGAGGCCGAAGGAAAATATATTCGTCAATCAGGCGGTAAGGGTCAATACGGTCATTGTTGGTTAAAAGTAGAGCCGATGGAAAGAGGTGAGAAATTTGAATTTGTTAATGCTATTAAAGGTGGCGCGATTCCTCAGGAATTTATCTCACCGATTGAAAAGGGCGTTAAAGAAGCCATGGAAAAAGGTGTGGTAGCTGGATATCCGATGGAAGACATTAAAGTCACTTTGTTTGACGGTTCTTTTCACGATGTTGATTCTTCAGAATTTGCTTTTAAAATTGCCGCCTCTATGGCTTTTCAAGAAGCTTGTAAACGTTCTAACCCAATTATTTTGGAACCGATTATGAAAGTACAGGTAATTGTTCCGCCGGATTTTTTGGGAGATACTACCGGTGATTTGAATTCTAAACGCGCTCGTATTGAAGCTATGAATGACAGAATGATGACTAAGGTAATTGACGCGAAAGTGCCGTTATCAGAAATGTTTGGTTATGCCACCAAATTGCGTTCTATGACTCAGGGTAGAGGGTTCTTCACTATGGAGTTTGACCATTATGCGGAAGTACCAAAGAATGTGGCTGAGCAGATTGTTGCTGGAAAGAAATAGAAATTGGATTTTTTAAAGACCAGTCGTCTTTGGCGACTGGTCTTTTTTTAAATTAAGGCGGGCTTGCCCCGTTAAAAGTTGTAGTTAATCTTGGGGTGTAAATCATGTAAGCCGAAGGCGAATCACTTTAAAAATATTAATAAAAAAATAACCATGATTGAACTTTTAATGGGGGCTTTACATTTTTATAAAAATATGTAAAATAATAATCAGCTTTTTGAAATTAAAATATGGAGGTAAGAAATGAACATTCTTCAACTTATTTGCAAGCAAACCAGAAGGCAGATTGGAACTTTTAGAACTGTTTTTGTTGTGCGAGGTGTTGGTGTTTTTCGTAAACCCGAAAGCGCTTTAAAAGCAGCCAAAGGAACCTTGCGGATAATTAGGGTAATCATTATCGGGAAGTTTTATTACGGAGAAATCACCAGGAAAAAGGCAAGTGCAAGATTGGAAGTCAAAAGTTACCCCTTTTTAAGAAGAGATGAATTTGCTAAAGATTTTGGATTGAAAGGGAGGTAAAAATTGAAACTGGAACTTCAGTGGCAGAAGAAACCGAAAAGTAAACCCATATCTCTTCTAAAAACTAATGATGCTATTTTAGTTTTTAGTATCATATCACAAGCTATTTCTGAGAAAGCCAAAAGAGGTCAGAAAATAGAAGGAAACCTATTAATTATTATTGGAGGAGGGAATCCCGATATTTTTACGATAGTAAAAAATGGGCGAGAAGATAAGAGCCAGGAAATTAAGTTTGTAGGAACTTTTTTTTAAAAGCCCATCCTTCGCATAAAGCTACGGAGGGCAAGGAGGGAAAATGACATACTCTCAAGAAGTTATTGATGCTTTGAAAGGTCTTATCTCTCAATGGAAGTTGATAGTTAAAGGAAGAAGGAGTGATAAAAGTATAATAAATAATTTATTTTGTCGGATATTTTTTAAAACTAGTTGCGTTGGTTGCCCTATTTTCCAAAAAACATCTTTTGAAGCATGTTTAAAAACTCCCTACGCTGATTGGTTGAAACATCATCGCGAATCTCATCATTCTTTTCTGAGACGCATTAGATGTGAAAAATGTCGGGAATTGGCTCAAAAAGAATTGGATTTCTTGAAAAATCTTTTGAAAGAAATAGAATCAAGCAAAGATACATTAATTACTATGTGATAATCACGATAGCCGCCCCAAGCGAAAGCAGGGGCGGTTTTTTTACCCTTCTATCTTTAATTTTTTTATTTCTTTTCGTCTCTCACATTTTTGCTATAGCAAAAATGTGAGAGAAGGGGTAAAAAAGGAGAATGGAGGGTGATTTTTTTATAAGTCATTTATATTTTACTATAGTAAAATATAAATGACTTGGGGGAGGAGTGAGGGGTGGTAGGGGTTGACCCCGTTAGAAATCACGCCCGCGTTTTATGCGCCTTAAGGGCTTATGGGCGGACTATTTCTAACAGTGTTGACTTTTGGTATTGAAGTATGTTATAATAATATTAGATCATAAGTCCTCTTTAGCTGAAGCTATGGAGGGCAAAGGAGAAAGATATGAAGAACAGTCTGAAGAATGCCTGTGACGTCGCGATGCACAACTCGCTTGGCTACAAGCCGGTGAAGTCCATCTCGAACGAGCCCAAGGGTAAGTTCAAGGTTGCGCTGGTCCTGGCCATCGTCCTGGCCGTTGGTATCGCCGCCGTCTTCGCCCTCGCCCTCGCCTAGGAGGTGGGCAACAAGCCCCTGTCTGTAATGGACGGGGGTTTTTATAATATTATCTTGCAAATTCATCACTTCATTATTTTATACTATAGTATAAAATAATGAAGTGAAGAGGGCGAAGAGGGGATATGGTTGTTTTTTTGGATATTGTTTAATTATTAAAAATTTGGTAAAATATAGATATGCCCAGTATGAGAATTTCAAATTAGCATTATGCATATATACTTCTTAGTGAAAAAGATGATGATTTGTATATAGGATATACTATTAATTTAAAAAGAAGATTGACTGAACATAATGCCAGGAAGAGTTTTTCTACAAAAGGCAGGGCACCATTTGCATTAATATATTTTGAGTGTTGTTTGAATATGAAAGATGCAATTCGCAGAGAAAGATACTTGAAAACAACACAGGGTCGGAGATTTTTGAAATTGAGGTCAAAGGAATTCCTCAAAAATAGAAATAATTTGAAATTCCTCTACTGGGTATGAACCAAGCTATTGAAAA
>CAZTRS010000009.1:0-16758 GCA_964616795.1 uncultured Candidatus Saccharibacteria bacterium | reverse complement strand
CAACTCCAACCCCGACACCAACTCCTGAAGTATTGGGCGCCTTTACTGGACCGATAATTATTCCCACTCTTCCGGCCAATCCTACTCGAGCTGATTATCAGAATTTGCTCAATGCTTTAATACAACAATTATCATACCTACGCTCCTTAATGTCCGGTCAAGTAGCTGGCGCTTCAACTGGTTATCAATTCATTCATAATCTCCAGTTTGGTGATTCTAGTGAAGATGTGACTCAGTTGCAGACATTCTTGAAAGCTCAAGGTGCAGATATTTATCCTGAAGGATTAATCACCGGATACTTTGGGAATCTCACTAAATCAGCAGTTCAAAGATTTCAAGAGAAATATGACATTGCTAAATCAGGAGATGCAGGATATGGATATGTTGGCCCACTTACTCGTGCTAAAATAAACTCTTTACAAGGATTGTAAGAAAGACTGATTTTAGAAAGCGGTCCGCCTTAGGCGGGCTGCTTTTGTTTTCCTTTTTTAAATAAGATATAATTTAGGTAAGAAAGTCCTGCTATTGCTTTTATAAGCAATTTATGGTATAATACTTATAATGTTTAAATGGTTCAAAAAATTTTTTATTCCTCATGAAGGCAATGAGCATCAGCCCCATTTTTTACGTTCCAAAACCGTCCCCTTCTTAGCTACGGGTATTATATTTTTTGAAATAATTTTCTTAGCGCAAATTTATGTTTTCCCTAATACTAATTTACTCGGTCTAATTGTTTCCGATACTATTGTTAATGAAACAAATGTTAATAGAGCCAAAGAAAATCTTTCGTCTTTAAAAATAAACCCTATTTTAAATGAAGCGGCTCAATTAAAAGCTGATGATATGGCCAGCAAAGGATATTTTGCTCATACGAGCCCGGAAGGTCTTACACCTTGGCATTGGTTTGATAAAGCCGGATATTCTTTTTACTATGCCGGAGAAAATTTAGCCGTTAATTTTATAGATTCAAAAGATGTAGTTGATGCTTGGATGAACTCTCCTAGCCACCGAGCCAATATGATAAATTATAATTTTACGGAAATAGGCATCGGCGTTGCTAAAGGACAATATAAAGGAGGTGAGGCAATTTTTGTGGTGCAAATGTTTGGCAAACCAAGAACAACTCAAGTAGCCGCTGTAAAACCAAAACCATCTCCGCCAGCTGACAAACTAACACCAACCCCCACCCCACTCCCACTTTTCACTCCTAATGTTGGACCAGAAACATTTGTAGCGGTTAAAGGTATTGAAAATGAAAACCTACAAGCAGAAATGGCTCCAGAAGGAATCATCACTCAAATAAAAAATGCTTCTTTATTGGAAAAGATTATGGGCCAACCCAAATGGACTATTAATTATATT
Source organism: uncultured Candidatus Saccharibacteria bacterium (assembly GCA_964616795.1). Classification (GTDB taxonomy): domain Bacteria; phylum Patescibacteriota; class Minisyncoccia; order UBA6257; family JAAZHW01; genus DAONDV01. Next base: position 15,396 of record CAZTRS010000009.1, on the reverse strand, counting down.
GAATTAATTTTCGGAGGATTAATCTTAATTGCTTTAATTCTTACCGTCTTCATTAAGATAAAAATCCAATACCCAAGGTTAGTTGCCAATGGCGCCATTCTTTTAACTGTTGTAGCTGTTACTATTTTAGTCAATCAATTCCTTTCTTTATACCAAACGCAAATTCTTTAAAAACAAAGATTTAAAAAACTCCGATTTTGTAATCGGAGTTTTTTAATTTTAATTTGTTATTTCATGAGCCCAACCAAATCTCACAGCATCTTCAACACTAACTCTTGCTTCTTTTTGAATTAAATCATACAACTTACTTCTATTTAAATTTTTTTTATTAGAACACTCCAAAATAGCATTAATATAATCATCCTGAGATAACCTGGAAGATTGCATCATTTTCCCAACTTGATTAATATTCTCTCCATTTGTTTTGGGTAAAACAATCGGATGAAGACCAATTTCTGCGTGTTTACCAATAATTCTATATTGACCACAAAGAAACATAATAAGACCCATTGATTGAATACATCCTAAACCGATAGTTATCAGTTTTATTTTAAAAAATTTAATAAAATCATAAAAAGCAAAACCATCCACAACAGTACCGCCAGTAGAATTAATAATTAAAGGTATCTGCCCTGGGGCTGTATTATCCTGCAAACAACAAATAATATTTTGCTGCAAAATCTGAATACTTTCAAAACCAACCTCTCCGCTAAAAAAATGTGTTTTTTTAATAATAATTCTGCCAAAACTACCATTTTTTGACATATTCACCTCCATATAAAAATGTTAAATTCTACTTTCTTTTTAACAAATAATAATCATTCTGTCAAAGCCCAAAAATTGATTGTTTTTTGTTTGCAAAAATAGTAAAATATAGAAGTATCGTGCCAGGTAGTAGAATTTCAAAAAGCGCCTTTGGCACTAAACAACCTGGTCTTAAGTATAAAGTCTAATAACATAATTATTATAAATTTCAATATAATCGTTATATATTATTTGAAATTTCACTACCTGCTATGGATATATATAAACCAAAAGTAAAAATATGTGTTTCCGGCGCCGCAGAAACAGGTCATTGCGCCCCGAAAACATTAGAGGTCACTTTAGAATTAGGCAAACAAATTGCCGAGCATGACGCCATTACTGTCACTGGAGCCACTACAGGCACGCCTTATTGGGCAGCCAAGGGGGCTAAAGAGGCGGGGGGGGTAGTTGTGGGTGTTTCACCGGCTTACTCGGAATCAGAGCATTTAAAGAAATATAAACTCCCCATAGACTATCAGGATTTAATAATCTATACGGGGTTTGGTTATTCCGGAAGAAATCTCTTATTAACCCGTTCATCGGATGCGGTAATTATCGTCTGTGGCAGAATTGGAACCTTAAACGAATTTACCATTGCTTTTGAAGATAATAAAGTGATTGGCATTTTAGAGGGTACAGGAGGTACGGCTGATGATGTAAGAGAAATTATCGCCAGAGGGCATCGTGGTCCTGGAAAAATAGTTTTTAGTAGCGACCCCAAGGCTTTAGTAGAAGAAGTGATAGCGCTTCTAAAGACAGAAAAAGCCGAAAGCGCGCCTCTTTAAATTTTTTAAAAGTCGCTCACCCAGTTAAGTATCAATATCTAATATTTTTTACAAAATATCAGATATTGATAAGATTTTAAACAAAATTTAAAATCTTTACTTAACGGGGTAAATAATAATTTAAAAAATTATGCCGAGCAGTAGAGCAAAGCACACTGCCCGACAAGCCAGGATAGTAGAATTTCAAATCCGGGTAGTAGAGCAAAACACACTACCCGACAAGTGGCGCCGAAGGCGCCAAAACAACCTGGCGTAAATTAAAAAGGTCTATATAAATAAACTAAATAAGAAATTTCATCCGCCAGCTGGCGGATGAAATTTCACTACACTGGTATGATTACAAAGAAAAAAACAACGAAAAAAGTCGCTCCCTCCTTCTCCGCCAGCCGGCGAATTCAGGCGGGCAAGAAAAAATCTCTGAAAAAAGCGACTAAAAAACCCGCCTACACTAAAGTTTCGGCGGACAAGTCGGCGAGCAAAGAGAAATTAACATTGGTTGGCGTTGTCACCCACTACTACGACAAAATTAAAGTAGCGATTTTCAAGGTCAAATCTCCTATTCAGGTTGGACAAAAATTAAGATTTACTAATACGGAAGGAACTATTTTTGAACAACCAATTATTTCTATGCAAATCAATCATGAGAGTGTAAAAAAAGTTAAAAAAGGAGTTATTATCGGCATGAAAGTGAAAAAACAAGTCCACGAAAATAATAAAGTCTATTTAATCAAATGAATTGGGAAATTATCGGGCAATTAGGCATTGCCGCCTTTCTGGGCGCCATTATGGGATTAGAAAGAGAATTCGCTAAAAAAGAAGCGGGTTTAAAAACCTACTCTCTAGTATGTTTGGGTTCGGCTTTATTTATCCTTATCTCACAATTAGCCTTCCATGCATCACCAACCATATCTTTTGACCCCAGCCGTGTGCTTTCACAAATAATCGTAGGCGTTGGTTTTATCGGAGCTGGAGTAATTATATTGCAAAAAAACTATGTTTCCGGCATTACCACGGCAGCCGGATTATGGGTGGCGGCCGGTATTGGAGCGGCGGTAGGATTTAAACTTTATGAAATTGCCGTAGCCACCACTATTTTATCTTTGATTATTTTAATCCTAATAGGAAAAGCTGAGAGAAAATTCATTGACAGAGAATAGTATAAACAATAATGGAAATTAGACAAAAATTTAAAAATTATTTTGCCTCTTCATCTATTTTAGCCGGAACAATTTTAGGAGTTGGGCTTTTTGGATTACCCTATGTTTTTTCTGTCGCCGGATTTAGCATTGGTCTTATTTTTTTGGTGCTCTGTTGTTTTCTTGCTACCATTACTCATCTTATTTACGGAGAAGCATTATTAAGAACTTCGGGTGAACATCGCGCTCCGGGATTAGCTAAAATATATTTGGGCAAAAAAGGTTATTATCTCAGTATTGTCACTTCTTTTATCAGCTTATCCGGAGTTTTATTGGCTTATTTAATTTTAGGCGGACAATTTATCCAAAATTTTTCACAAATTTTTAATTGGGATATTGGCATCAATCTGGCCACTGTTATCTTTTGGATAATCGGAACCTTGGGTATAATGATGGGCATTCGTTTAATCGGCGTCGGCGAAGTATTGGGCGTAGCTTTGATTATAATCTTGATTTTCGGATATCTTTTTTGGGGATTACCAGGATTAAAAATTCAGAGCTTTACTGATTTTAATGCATCCCAATTTTTCCTGCCTTATGGCGTTTTACTTTTCTCCTTATCCGGCGGTTCAGCCGTGCCGGAAATCTTCAATTATTTCAAAAAGAAGGGAATTTCCAAAGAACAAATCAACTTCAAAATGCCTATTATTTGGGGAAGTGTGATTCCGGCTATTCTTTGCCTAATTTTTGTTGTAGGAGCCTTTGGACTATTCCCCAATAAAATCATTCCCGTTGATTTAGCTGGAAGTTTGATAAAAACCAACTCCGTTTTAGCCATAGCCACCACTGTTTTAGGATTAATACTAATTCTTACGTCTTATTTCATTCTTGGATTAGGATTCAGGAATATTTTATTCTTTGATTTAAAATTCAAAAGATTGTTAAGCTGGCTCATCCCCATTGGTTTACCTCTTTTCTTGTTTTCTATTCAAAACAAAGGATTTCTTACTATTATCGGATTTCTGGGAGCTTTTGTTTTAGCTATTGAAACCATTATCACGTTTATTATTCATTATCAAAGCCAAAAGAAAGGAGACAAAATCCCGGCTTATCAAATAAAATTTCCGTTAATAGTAAGGATTATCCTCATTGTTTTACTTCTTATTGGAGCGGGTCTGGAAATTATAAAATTCTTCTAACGACTTTTTGTTCCCCGCTATTTATATCATATATAATATAGACTGGATAAACTTAATAAAATAAATTAAAATGTAGATGATGAGCAAAATTGTCGCTCAAATGGCGGGGTGCTCAATTTTATATTTTTTCGCAAATAAAATTGGCGTATGCCAGGATAGTAGAATTTCAAATCCGGGTAGTAGAGCAAAGCACACTATCTGGTAAAGGATTTAGCCATATATTGATTATTATCATAAGGAGTATAAATGATAAAAGTCTAATTTAAATAATAAAAGAGGGAATTTCTAAGGCCCATAACAATATTTGGAAATTCCTCTACTGGGTATGGATATACAAAGCAAACCACCATCTTTTATAAAGATTCGCACCATGCAAAGCGATATTGAAGAAATGCGCTCCGCCGGAGGGCATATTTCCGGTTCTCAAATTTTAGGGAAAAGGTTGGAAGAAATTCAAGAAGTTGAAAGAGTTAAAGAAGAACAAATAGAACAATCAACCGCTACCGGAGAAAAACAGGAAATTTTTTCTGAAGTGGAAACGGAAAATAAAACTCAGGTGGTAGGGGTACGAAAAAAGAGCAAGGTCTTATCTATTATTATTTCTCTGACAATTATTTTAATTTTAGGTGGAGGCGCCGGTTATTATTTCCTGATTTTTTCCAAAGAAAATAAAGTAGTCAATACCCCAACCCCCACTCCCAAACCGCAATTTTCTTCTATATTAAAAAACTTCTCGGGAGAAACAGAATTAGTCAAATACCAAGGTAATTTAAGTCATTTAGAACAACTTATCAGCCAAGCTTTTCAAAAAAGCATTGCGCCTAATGTAGCCAAAGAAATCGGATTAATGCAAGATGAATATAACATTTACCCGGCTCAAAATTTCTTAAAATCAATTTATAATAATTTTACCGGTGTTAATTCTTCGGAAATACCTAATTTTGAAAATAAATTTTCCTTCATTATCTATGATGACCCTATGGGGAAAAATAGTATTGCTTACACCCTAAAACTTAATGAACAGGGGCTTAATAGTTTTACCATCGCCAGCACCAAACAAAAATTTATCACTGTCTTTGAAAAATTTATTGAAGAAAATTCCGATATTCTTTCTTCCCAATATTTACAAGACCCGGGTGTTCCTCAAAAACCATTTCTTAATAAAGAGCTGGGAGCTATTAATGCTAGATATCTTAAATTTTCCACTGGCTCGGAGTTTTACTATGGTTTTTACCAAAATTACCTAATCATCGGCACCAGCCAAGTTTCCTTCCAAAAGATATTAGAACTGCTGTTGCCAAAGATATAATAATACTAATATACTAATTTATACGAATTATACTAATAAATAATCGCACTGAAAGTGCGATTATTTTTATATTAATTTTGTGCCCAGGAGAGCCCTAATTGGTGCCGATGGAGGGAGTTGAACCCACAAGCCTTGCGGCACGAGGTCCTAAACCTCGCGTGTTTGCCAGTTTCACCACATCGGCGTATTTATATTCCCTACCCGCCTTTAGCGGGCGCCATCTAGGCCGATATTTATATATAAATAATAATATAAAATGAATATTTAGTAAAGCATTTGACAAAATTATAATAATGTTTAAAATCACAAATAGCAGATTAACAACCAGTTAAATCTGTGGCTACTCAAGCCAAAGGAGGTGAATATGGGAGAAAAATCTATTAAAGTTCATGAAGTTGAATCTAATGCTGTGGACCAGGTTGCCAGCGCTCTTAACAACGCCATTACTCTGGGTTTTGGTGTTGATATTAATTATACTCACGAAGCTACTATTACCGATGATAACGGAAATGAATCAAGGGGAGTTGGTAATTCAGCCCAAGAAGCCATTGACAACGCCAGAGGCAAGTAGAGTTTTTTTTAACAAAAATAGCTCCGACTAAAACATCGGAGCTATTTTTTATAAAATACTATCTAACTAATTAATCCTATTGCAATCCTAGAAATACTGAAAGCCAATATAGCAACCACTATTCCCACTATCGCAAAAATTAAGGTGCTTGATGCTTTCTTTACTTTATTTTGGTCACCACCGGCAGTCAAATAAAGAATGGCGGCATAAAGAGCCATAAATACTGATATCACCAAAATAATAGTATAAAGCCATCTAGCGATGATATTTGCGGTGTCTAACCACTCACTAAGTTCCTTAACTGGAGGTGTTGACTCTATAACAACCGCAAAAACAGCTGGGGTGATGGCTAAAAACGAAAGAGCAATCAATGGGATAATATAAACTAATTTTTTTTTCATAAAAATTTTATTAAACGACTTTTTAATTTTATTAATATTCGACACTTATTTAGATACTTTAATTTTATCTCAAAATAATCAATCTTACAAGCCCGCACCCTTTGTGAATAATTTTTACGTGGTTGGCTCACTTTTTAAGAGCGAGCAAACCCAATTCATACAAGTCTCTTCTTACCGAATAATACCCCTTATAATCGCTTCAATACTGAAAGAAATGATGGCAATGGCCACGCCAATAAAAGCATATTTCAATTGTTGATGTGCTTTTTCCACATTTTTAGGATTACCAGATAAATAAAGAAAGGCGGCATATAAACCAAAAACAGTAGATAAGACTAAAACTATACGGTAAAGCCAAAGAGCTATTTTTTCAATAATCCTGGGCACATCATTAGCATCAATAGAAACGCCATCCGCTGTTTGGTTAGAATTTTGAACTTGATCAGTGTTGGTTTCTATTTCATCTTGGAATGTTTTAGATGAATCCCTTTGATTCAATGGTAAGCCATAAGGATCGTTTTGATTTAATTTAATATCAAATTCTTGAGCAAAAACAATCGGCGTAGCAAAACCTAAAATGAATATGCTTAAAAATGATATTGTAATTATTTTTTTTATCATACCCAGTAGAGGAATTTCCAAATATTCTTGTAGGCTTTAGAAATGTCCTCCTTTTTATTTATTATAATGACTTTTTTATTTTTATTGCCCATTTTAGAAAATCCGAATTATTGGCTAAAGCCTTTACCAGGTAGCGTGCTTTGCTCTACTACCTGGAATTGGAAATTCTCATACTGGGCTATGGAGTTATAAAAAATTTAACAATCGTGCCAATGCTAGCCGCAGCAATCAAAAGCACTAATCCGACACTAGTCCAAATAAAAATTTGGTTAGCTTTAGTAATATTCTTAGGATTGCCCGTAGAATAAAGAAAGGCGCCAATGATAAACATCACGATAGCTAAGGGACCACCAATGGTTGGCAAATAATTAGTAAGCACGGCGATAACACCTTCGGGCGTATTACCAGTTTCTCCGATTTTAGTTTGCACAATATTTACCATACTATTAGCTAAAAGCACCACAGCCAAACCAATCACAGCCCAGGTCAATGTTTCTTTTCCTTTTTTAATTTTATCGGGACTACCTCCGGCTGAAATAAACAAAACGGCTGCCCAAATACCCATTAAAATCGCCAAAGGACTGGCTAAAGCAAAAACCCATGTACTAATTTTCGCTATTATATCATCAATGGGATGGTCGGAAGAAAGACCCATGGGGTCTTCCAATTGCTGAGCAAAAACCGGCAAAGAAATCATTAAAACCCCCAGAGAAATTATTAAAAACGAAATCTTTACTATTTTTTTGTTCATATTTGTTTGAGACAAGCAATACTAATATACGAATACATACGAATCATACTAATACGTAAACAATTTATTCATATTAATATTGCAACATCCGACATCGTATGATTAAATAAAAAATCAAATTTTCACTACCTGGCATGTTATGGAGTCTCTAAATTACCACTTATACCACATCCAATACTGCCGTTAACAAAGGCTTTCCATCCTCCTTTTTCTTCCGATAAAACTATCAGCACTGAATTTAAAATTAAACTTACCGCTAAAACTATAGCAAAACCAATTAAAGCGGCAAATAAAATCTTTTTTCCATTCTCTATTTGAGATTTAGAACCGCCGGCAAAAATCATCAGAACCCCCCCATAAAGAATAAATAAAACTGCTATAGGAAAGGCTATTTTATTACGTAAAAAATTAAAAATATTGGTACCAACTTTTACTACATCACAAAAACTACAATCACCATTTTCATAACAGTTGACGCAAATCCCCTTTAACATTCCACTAGTTGGCCCACCAGAACAATCCCAACTACCACTTACTCCATACGATCCCCCAGTTGCACCGCCCGGTTGAAATGTAGCGGCCATAGATAAGTTCGGCAATAATAACATTATAAAAAATAAAATAATAATCTTGTTTTTCACCAGTTGGTAGAAATTTGATTTATTTCTGTCTTTTTTGATAGAAATAATCTTTTAACATTCTTTTTAATAATCGACTTCCTTGACTTGTTTTTAGATAACTTTCTCTTCTGATAGCATCTCTTTTATTAAGATATGCTTCAACGCCATGGTAAATATAATTTCGTGGAAAAATTCATTCCTTTATTGTGTTGTTTTAATCTAATTTTTAAGTCTATTGTATAACCAATGTATAAACTATTGTTTTTATGTTTTTATCACTTTCCAAGACATAAACATAATGAATTTTTTCTATCGAATTTTCACTACCTGGTTTTATTTTATTTTATTTGCTCAGCAGCCTGAGCAACAGCATTATTAAGGGTTAAATATCCCCTTACTATAGATTCTACCATATTTTTTAAAACTGCGGAATTATGTTCCGGATCATTTTGAAGCCAAGTTTTAGCGGATAAAGATTGCTTAGCAAAAACTCCAATATCTTCATTTTTCTCCATTTCCTTGATTAAAACTCGGCTAGCCGGAGCCTTTTGCGTGGCGGTTAAATATTCCTTGGCTTGTTGACTATTTACCAAATAGAAAACAAAACTCCAAGCAGAAATGGGATTTTCAGAAGTAGCAGAAACAGTCAATGCCCAATAATCAGCATAATTTTTTGCTGCATCGGGATTTTTAGCTGATTGAGGCATGGGAGCAATACCATAGTTTAAATACGGATTTTTGGCTTCTATTTCCGCTTTATCGGAATTATATCCCAGTACCATGGCTGCCTTACCTTGACTGAAAGTGCTAAAACTTTCCGGCAAACTATTATTCCAACAATAATATAAACTGGCTGGGTTAGCAAAGCTGGTATAAAAAGTTACCGCCTGTTTGCCTAAATCATCGTTAAACATACCAATTCCATTGGCATTGGTAATAGTTGAACCGGTCTGAAGCATTAATAGAGATAAAATATCGGCAGAATTATCAATATTAGAACTAGTGCCAACAGCAGCGCCCGCTCTTTGAATTTCTCCGCTAATATTTTTCTCCGTCAAACTACGGGAAATATTTTGAAATTCCTGCCAAGTAGCGGGTGGCAAAGCAATACCGGCGCTATTAAAAATATCTTTGTTATAATATAGGGCTAAAGTATCAATCCAAAGTGGCAACCCCCAAATTTTTTGTTGATAAACCATATCATCCGCCACCACGTCCACAAAAGCTTCTTTTAATTCCTTCACTGATAAACTGGAAGTAGGAATAGGGTAGAATTTTTCAAAATGTTTGGGAAGCCAACTGTGTTTAATCATTAAAATATCCGGACCTCGCCTGCTAGCCAAAGCATTAATCAATTTTTCTTCATAATTATCCGGATTGACCTGAACATAATTAATTTTTATTCCAGCATTGGCCGTTTGATAATTATTAATCAAATTTTGAAAAGCTTCCGATTTATCTATCCCCCAAAACTCTAATTCTACTTCAGACGAAGAACCATTAGGGCCAACAGTGGTTTTCTTCAAACCTGGAATAATTCCCAAAACAACCAAAACGATAAAAAAAACGATAATGGCCACGACACCGAATAAAATTTTTTGTTGTTTAGTGAGATTTTTTAAATCCATAATAATTAATTTAAAATGTAAAAATCAAAATGAAAAATGTGAAATTAACTTTACTTTTTTGTAAAAATTATCGCCCAGTGCGTTTCTCCTGCTTCAAATTTTTTACCCGCTTTAAATTTACCAGAAAAAGTATCCTTAATAAAATCACTACCCACGCGACTATCCTTAGGTGGCCCTAAAACACTCTTAGAATCCCAATCAATTACTAAGGCTCTGCCTCCTTTTTTTAAAACTTTGTGAGCTTCTTCAATAATCCCCTCCCAAAATTTCTTATCAACTTGAAAAAATAAATTAGATAAAATCACTAGGTCACAAGAGTCATGCTCTAAGGTGCTAGTTTTCTCTAAATTAGCCCAACGGGTTTCAATATTAAAAAATCCTCTTATTTTAGCCAAAGAACGCACTGATTCTAAGGCTTGGGGCACCACATCAATAGCAAAAACTTTACCTTGTTTCCCCACTCTTTGAGCCAATTCCAACACAAAATGACCGGAACCACATCCAAAATCAGCTACGGTTATTCCGGCTTCTACTCCAATTTTATCTAATATTTCTCCTGGATTAAAAATAGATGACATAAATAATCAATCAATACTGAGACTGATATATTATACTATAAAATCTACAGGCAAACAATACCCGCCACTTGGTCTCCGGGTTCCAATTTAATAATCCTCACACCTTGAGTCACGCGTGATTGTTCGGAAATACTTTCCAATTCAGTTTTAATCAAAATTCCTTTATTAGAAATTACCAAAACTTCTTTAATATCAGGCATCAAAATTTGACTGGCGGCGATTTTACCGGTTTTATCCGTAATCTTGGCTGTTTTAGTGCCTTGTCCGGCTCGTTTTTGCAAACGATATTCTTTTACAGAAGTTCTTTTGCCAAATCCATTAGCCATGACCACCAATAAAGTAGCAATTTTATCTTCTCCTGATTTTAAAATATCAAAACCACGCACCTCATCGCCTTTTTTCAAACGAATACCGGTTACTCCAGACGCATTTCTGCCCATAGGACGCAAATCTGATTCCTTAAAACGCAAAGCCTGACCATTGGCAGTTAAAATAATGATTTCATCTTTATCATTGACAGACTTTGCCCAGAATAATTCGTCATCACCTTTTAATTTAATAGCCAATAAACCGGAACGACGAACAGTTGAAAATTCATCCAAAGAAGTTTTCTTAATCACACCCTTTTTGGTGAGCATAATCAAGTGGCTTTTCTTTAAATCTGTGGGCTTACCGTTATAAGTTAGGATAGCGGCGATTTCTTCGTTTTGAGGCAATTCTAAAAAGTTAAAAATACTCTTGCCCCGAGAAGTGCGAGAAGCCATGGGAATTTCATAAGCCTTCAATTGAAAAACTCTGCCTTTTTTAGTAAAGAATAGAAGGTTATCGTGAGTGTTGGCGCGGAAAATATGTTGGATATTATCTTCTTCTTTGGTTTCAAAACCGATTACCCCCTTACCGCCGCGATGCTGGGCCTTTACAATGGTAGGTTGAACCCTTTTTATAAATCCGTCCTGACTCATCAAAAAGATATTTTCTTCAGCCACTACCAAATCTTCTTCTTTGAATTCTCCAATAGCTGAAACCATTACTTTAGTACGACGTTCATCTCCAAACTTTTCCTTTACTTCGCTTAATTCATCTTTAACAATCTTGGCTATTTTTTTAGGGTCTCTCAAAATGGCTTTTAATTCGGCAATTTCTTTTTCCTTTTGTTTTAATTCATCTTGAATTTTCTGGCGTTCCAAACCCACTAAAGTTTGTAAACGCATTTCCAAAATAGCGTCTGATTGAATTGATGAGAGTTTAAAACTCTTCATCAATTTATCATGGGCTTCTTCTTTGTTTTTAGAACTCTTGATAGTCTTAACAATGGCGTCAATATGATTTAAAGCCTTATCTAGGCCTTCTAAAATATGTTTTCTGGCCTCAGCTTTTTTTAATTCAAATTCACAACGACGGCGAATAACCACCTCACGATGTTTAATGTAATTTTCTAAAACTGATTTCAAAGACAAAACCTGCGGTTGAATCCCATCCACCAAAGCCAACATATTCATATGAAAATCTTTCTGTAAATCAGTGTGTTTAAAAAGATTATTCAAAACTTTTTGTGGCTGACTATCACCCTTTAATTGAATCACCACGCGCAAGCCATCTTTATCAGACTCGTCACGGATATCTTTAATCCCTTCAATTTTTTTCTCTTGAATTAAATCGGCAATTTTTTCCAATAACTCTGATTTATTCACCAAATAAGGAATTTCTGAAACAATAATATCAAATTGACCTGATTTTCTTTCTTGAATTTCCGTGGCTGCTCTCACGGTGATAGAACCACGTCCGGTGGAATAAGCTTCACCGATAGCCTTTCTATTATAAATAATTCCGCCGGTTGGAAAGTCCGGACCTTTAACAAATTCCAATAAATCAGTGCTGGTAGCATTAGGATGTTCAATTAAATGATTGGTGGCATCACAAATTTCACTCAAATTATGAGGAGGAATATTGGTTGCCATACCCACGGCAATACCGGAAGTGCCGTTAATCAATAAATACGGTATTTTGGCCGGTAAAACTTTTGGTTCTTTTCTGGTACCATCGTAATTTTCTTGAAAATCAATAGTTTCTTTATCTAAATCTTTTAACAATTCTTCGGCAATTAAAGACAAGCGCGCTTCAGTATTGTGATTAATAAAACCATTAGCCACAAAAGAATGACAATGACTTTTTATTCGCAAAGAATAAACATTTTCTTTTTCTTTTTGTTTTTCAACGATTTTTATTTTATCAAAAAAGAATCTTTTATCTAAAAGCCATTTAATCAATATTTGGTCTGGAAAGTCTAAAATCTTTTTAAGCTGGGAATTATTTTTTTCTAATTTGTTATATCTATCCAGATTATTCTTTGTGATGAATTCTTTTTTATAGCGTTTTCTTAGATATTCACTTAAAAACGGAATAAAGTCAGTCTTACTCATTCTTTCGGAATTAATTTCACTAATTCTATTTAAAATTCCGTTTTTTCTGGATGAGGCAAATCCAATTTCTCTACGGAATTGCTCAATATTTTCCCTACCACTGACCAAAAGCTTATAACAATCACTTCTTTGATCTTTGTATGGCGCCGTCGTAGTAATACCAAAATTAAGCAATAATACTTTTAATTGTTTAATTAATTTGATGCTTTTGGAATTATAAACCAACTCAATCGCCTTTCCATTATGCCTTTTATTATTATGAAAAATCACCGACCCGTCGCCCTCAAACAAAGCTCTTAAAAATTGTTTTATTACTTTTTTAGACGATAGCAAAACGGAAAACGGAATTTCTTTTGATTCTGATTTTACATTGGTAAGTCCGATGTTTTCCAAAAATTTCACCGCTTTTTGATGATATAAATCTAATTCCCAACAATTACCCTTTATTTCTCTTTCATAAAGAGTAGTGCCCTTAAATTGCGACTCTATGGCATTTTTCACTTTTTCATAAAAAGCCAAATCTTTGTTGTTAAATATTATTTTATTTTGATGAAAACTCCCCTCAGAAACTAATGCGCCCAATAAAAACGCTAATGTTTCATTCATTTTTTGAGGCAACTTAATATTTTTATATTTAATGTTGAAAATCTGATATCTTTTTAAATCTAAGTCATTTCTGGAGAAAAGATTATTACCTCTGTTTATTACCACATAATCATTACCACTTATATCTTCCAATAATTTCCATTTCAAAGTCGGAAAATTAAAATCATTCAAGCACCAACAAAGTACCGGGTGATTTTTTGTTCCCTTTAATTCGTATCCTTGATTGGTAATAATCTTAATAATTTCATGCTTCCCAGAATTAAAAAATCTATCCGCTTTTACTTTCCTACCTTGATAATTAAGCGTTTCTAAATTAATCTTGGATTCTTTTTTATCGGATATTTTTTCAATGGGTAATAATCCGTAATTAGTGAGAACTAAAGTATCGCCACTCACACAATATCTCATAGCGGCCGGACCATCCCCATCAATAGACCCCCAATTACCCTGTCCTTCCACCATAGGATAACGCAAGGAAAAATCTTGCGCCATTCTCGCTAAGGCATCGTAAACTGAGGCATCACCATGGGGATGATATTTACCCAGCACCTCACCGACAACATTAGCTGATTTATGAAATTTATTACTATGAGTGAAGCCGGATTCATACATAGAATACAAAATTCTGCGATGCACCGGCTTTAATCCATCACGCACATCGGGCAAGGCGCGGGAAACAATTACGCTCATGGCATAATCCAAATATGATTCCTGTAGCTCCTCGCTAATTTCTCTTTTTTCTATTTTATCCGCTGAATTGCGGAAAATATCATCTTTTTCTTTTCCCATACCAGATAGTGAAATTTCAAATACTATTTAATGATTATTTTGAAATCCACAATAATTATTTTATTAGACCTTATACTCAATACCAGGTTATTTTGACGCCTTCGGCGCCTTTTGCAATTCTACTACCTGGCATATTTACAAACTTCCTGAAATAAGAGACCCTAAAACTTTAAAATAAGCGGAAAATTCTCCCTCCAAATAAGAATTAACTTTATTAAAAACAATCGCTACTTTTTTCCAACCCTGAAAAGAGTAAGAAAAAATCCCGGCTAAGAAGTTTCCAATCGCTCCGCCAATAGCTTTAATTTTTTCTACTACAAAGGTAGAAGTTTTTTGCCAACCGATATAAAAAGTATGTAAGAATCCATTGGAATTCTCTGATGCTACAGCCGTAGGCGTGGGAGTGGGATTAACATCGGCAATTTGCACATTATTCTTAAAAAGCGCCAGCCAAAAAATAAAAACAATAAAAACACTTAACGAAACAAAAACCCAAAGCCATTTTTGTCTTTCACTCTCTGGTTTATACTTTAACCCCACAAAAAAGTTTTTTATCCTTCCAAAAAATTTATTCATAAAGGCATTAAAGGAACAACCCTTATATCTTCAAAAATTAAATCTTTCTTTTTAATCAAAAGTTTTTCTTCGGGTTTAGCGCTGGTGCCCATTTCTTTCAAAAATTGTTCCAAAGTATCGGCTTTACGCTTTAATCCCGATATTTTGTAATACATGGGAATGACAATTTTTGGTTCAATTTGGTTAACAATTTCCGTGGCGCCATCGGCATCCAGCATCCCATTGCCCCCAACAGGAGCTAATAAAATGTCTACCCCTTCAAAAAATCCCACTATCTCCGGTGTAATTTCTTTTTTGGTAATTTCACCGAGGTAACCAACGGAAATATCTTCCAATTTAATCAAATAAGCTGTTTTAATAGCCGTGCCTTCACGACTTAATTTGATGCCACTCACAAAAACATCCCGTAATTCATATTCTCCTGGCCCAGAAATGACGAAACGGCTATTCTCTTCTTGAGAAAAAAGTGTATCCTCTAAATCGCCCCAAATAGATAATTGCATATCAGTTTTAGTGCGGGGAGCGCTCAAACCAGATTCACGACTGGGCAACTCAGTAATAAGCGAAAAATGCCCGCCAGTAGCGGATATTTCAAAGCATCC
>CAZTRS010000008.1:0-17029 GCA_964616795.1 uncultured Candidatus Saccharibacteria bacterium | reverse complement strand
AATCCGGGATCAATATCTCGTGAGTTGAAACGCAATTCATCGCTCGAGAAACATTGCTGTTATGTTATCCTGCTTGGCGTCAAAGAAAAATATCCATTTTTCTATTGTCGCTCAATGGGAAATCATGCTCAATAACGTTCTAGAACCAAGGATTGAACCCGTTTTAGTTGTTGAAAAACATCGCAAGGAGGGAGAATATCTGGACAGCGAAGAAATCATTGCTCAAGCCATCCCCGTTCTCAAGGCGCGTGGTATCACCAAGGTGATTTCCATCGCCCAATGGTTACAGAATTTCAAATGCCGCGCGCTTCTCAAAAAAGCAGGCTTTGAAATTATACCATTGAGGAAATTCTTGTCGTGGAAAACTCGCAAAATAGGGTTCTGCAAAGATTCGCTTCAGTGGTGGACCCGCGGTCCTATCAGGCTCGTAATCTACACTATCCTTCAAATTGTTTTCGGCCGTCGTGGCCGATAACAAAACCCCCGCCAAGTCCTTGGGACCTCTGGCGGGATTTTTTTATCTAAAAACCATTTTTACTGGTACATTATATTCCTTACTCAATCCCTGAATTTGAATTTTTAAATCACTGACATATTTTCTATAATTTCTTTCATTTAAATAAATTTCTTTATACCTCTCTATTAGATTGGAGAAGTATTTTTTTAAAACATTCATTACTCCATCCCAATTAGCGCCCTTAGTATTAAAGGTATCAATAAAAACATATTCTACTATCCCAGATAATTGCTGAAAAATATTTTCCAAATCAGCAAAATAAGGCAAAATTGGCCCAATAAAAGCATAGGTACTAATTCCTGATTGTTTCAAAGTTTTTAACGCCTCAATTCTTTTTTGTGGAGAACTGGAGCCTGGCTCTAAAATTTTTTGAAACTTTTCATTAGTAGTGGTAATAGTAAAGCCCACTTCAATTTGCCGCATCTTTTTCAAAATATCTAAATCACGCAAAACTAAATCAGATTTAGTTAAAATACTCACATCCATATTATAATCAACTAAAATTTCCAATATCTTCTTAGTTAATTCATATTTTCTTTCCAAGGGGTTATAGGCATCAGTTACACTAGAAAACATGATAGAACTTTTCTCCGGTATTTTTTTAATTTCTTTGGCCACTAACTCCACGGCATTAATTTTAGGATGACAAAATTGCCCCCATTCTAATGGCTCATTCATGAATCTTTTCATAAATCGGGCATAACAATAAACACAGGCATGCAAACAACCAGCATAAGGATTAATCACAAAATCTACCCCAGGTAAAGCACTGGGAGAAATGATTGTTTTGACTATTATTTCCTTATCCAACATAAAAAATAAATTTTGTACGTTTTCAAGCGATAGCAATAAAACGTACAAGTCTATTCGCTTATTCGTACGAATAAGCGAATAGTTAAATAATTATATTTAAAAATCAAATTTCTAAAATAATTTTTTCAAAAGCAGTGATATAATCAGATTTTCCAGTCTTAACAGCTAAATCAATTTCTGCTAATTCATTAAAAAGCTCCAATAATTCCTCTTTTTTGAAATTTTTTAATTTTTCTCTGATTTTTTGCAATTTATAAGGATGGGCACCTAATTCTTTTTCTCTACCCAAGGCCAAATAAACAGCTGTTCGCACCTGGTCAATAAAAACATTAAAAAGCATGGCCTCATCAATGCCGGAATTAACAGCTTCAGTAAAATTATAAATAGCTTTTTTTTTATCTCGTTCAAAAAATTTATCAAAAATTTGAAAAATATTAGGGTGTGCATCTAAAACAGACATTTCCAAAACATCAGCTTTAGTTATTTTTTCATTCGGCTTATAAGAATCCAATTTTTTTAATTCATTGGCTAAACGCCAAGTATCAGCGCTAAAAGCGTCAAAAAGCAGAGATAAAGCCGAATCTTCAATATTAAAATCTTTAAATTCTTTTCTTAACCAAACTTTCGCTTCATTAAAATTTTTAAAAACTTTATATTCTTGTTTTTGTTCAGCTTTTTTTACTACGAAATCCAATAATTTCTTTCCTTTTTCTTTTAATTCAGCGGCTTGCGTTTCAGAAATAAGTAAAAAGCTTTCTTGAGATTTTACAATGTCCGATTTTTTCAAAAACTCTTCCAATTTTTCAACATTTAAATTATTAAAAAAATTATCCACTACTGCCAATTTTTTAGAAGCAAACATAGAAGATGTTTCAAAAAATCTTTTTAAATCTTCAAGCCCACTTTTTTCTTTCAAATCAAATTTTTTAAATCCCAAACCAGCTCCATGCTTCTGTTGGAAAATATTAATATATTCTTTAGTTTTTTGGCTCACGCGATAGCCGTCATTTCCGTAAATTAAAATTATCATAAAAAATTATTATCTTTCTGTTATTCTAATGTTCTCAAGAACATTAGAATAAGAATATTCCATCACTTTCTTTATTCTATTTATTTTACACTCTCTGACACTTCGGACAAAAATGAGCCGACCTTCCTCCTATCTTAACTCTTTTTATCACACTTTTACAACGCAAACATTTTTCTCCTTCTCTCTGATAAACTCTACGTTTTCCCATGTAATATCCTTTCTTGCCCTCAACATCCCGATAATCACTAAAAGAGGTTCCGCGTAATTTCACTGCTTGAGTTAATATTTTTTTAACAGCTGAAAATATTCTTTTTAGTTCCACGTCCTTCAAGGTTTTAACCGATTGAAAGGGGTGAATTTTTGCCTCCCATAAAATATCGTCAGAGTAAATATTACCAATACCGGCAATTATATAAGGGTCCATTAGAACTTGCTTAATTTTCCCGGCTTTATTTCCAATTGCTTCTTTAAATTTTTTAAAATCAAAACTTTTATCTAGTGGCTCCGGCCCTAATTCCTTTAATTCTTTTAAATTTTCAATTTCTTTTTTATCGCCAAAAATCACCTTAGCAAATTTTCTCATATCGGATAAGGCCAGTTGCCAACCATTATCAAAATAAAGAATAAAATGAATGAAATCATTCACTCTATCTTGCATCGCTCCCATTAAAATACTCCGTACTAATTGTTTTGTATTTTGTACTTTCTTTATTTTCCACCTTCCATACAATAAATGCCCGGTCATTTTTTGATGGATTAACATCATCTTTTCATCAGTAAAATAAATTAAAATATTCTTAGCTTTGCGCTGAACATTAATAATTTTTAAACCTTTTATTTGTTTGGCAAAATCACTCAACTTGGGAGTTTTAACAAAACGGGGTTTGTCTTCCCAAATTTCTTGTAGAGAGATTTGGGAGGGTGAATCAAACCAAACCGATTTTATTTTTCGGCCAATAATTTTCTTCTTTAAATCCCGAACTATGGTTTCTACTTCTGGTAATTCCGGCACAAAAGCAATACCAATATACTAATACATACGAATTATACGAATATTAGTATAATTAGTATCAATTCGTATATTAGTATTAAGAGGGAGTTTACTCCCTGCAACAATCAAGAATTTTATTTACAATCTTTCCTAATTTATCAAAAATAGAAGTTTTTCCGGACTCATCAAATTTAATCTCTTCCTTTTCTTCATCATCTCTTTTTACATCTTTAATATCCAATAAATCCAAATTTAAACCCCAAAACATATTCCATAAACCATAAGCATTATCAAATAATTCCTGCGCTTTTTTCTTATCACCCTCGCCTAATTTCTTAGTTCCCACTTCCATTAACCTCATAGAAGCTGCCATTAAATGCTTAGAAGTGCACCAAATCTCGCCTTCTGGTTGTTTTACAATTTCCGCCAAATATTTTTTACGCATTTGTCTGGCTTCATTCAACAAATCCAAATATTGCTGTTTTTTAGTTTTTTCATAGGTATAAAATAAATGCTCTTCAATAGCAATTAAATTCATTACGGCGATGCCCAAATCTTCCTTAGAAGAAAGATCAACCTTATCCGCTTCGGAAAAACTTTTAACTTTTTTTAATAATTCGTTAGAATCCATACCCAATAGAGGAATTCCCATCCGCCAGCTGGCGGAATTGAACTCCTTTGTTTATATATATTAAACTAGACCTTTTATTATCTTATGCTCATTGAGATATCCAATATATGGCTAAAGCCTTTACCAGGTAATGTGTTTTGCTCTACTGTCTGGAATTGGAAATTCTCATACTGGGCATGCTTTTTTAACACCAACCGACTTGTAAAATAAAACTCACAATTAACAAAATAACGATAGGAATAATAACTTTCTGAAAAGGAAATAACCTTTTCTTTTCCGCTCCCTTACGGGCAAAATTCTCTATTTTTAAAGCAATGGCAGCCGCCACGATACCCAAACCACCTCCAAAAACCAAACGATTTAATCCTAAAATTTTCTGACAAGTGGTATTTAATAATCCCATATAATAAAACGGAACAAAAGTTAATAAATACCAAAAAACTATACAAAGAAGCAAAACCCAAAACGGCTTTTTCTCGCGCCTCTTCAAAAGCCAATTAAAAGTCCAAATAGATAAAGCTAAAATTAAAGCACCAATCCAAAGACCGGAAATAACATCATCCACTTTAAGCCAACGGGATAAACCCACGCCAGCCGCTAAACCAACTGTACAAATAGGACACATGTTCTAAATTAAAAGTTTAAAATAAAAAGTTAAAAATTATCTTTTCAATATAACGACTTAACTTATACATTTTAAACAAAAAAACATAAATAAGCAAATACGGCAAAAAACACTGGCATATTTGACAAATTGACAAAAAAAACGACATAATAAGATTAGCAAATAAATAATAAGGAGGTTTAAATGAAAAAATACATAGTAGCTTTATTTGCTTTAATTTTTTTCTGGGCCTCATTATATCTTTTCTTTTCTGAGGGAAAGACATTCGTCGCGATAACTTGTCTTCTTGTTTTTATTGCTTTACATACTTTGTTTGAAAAACTAAGAAAAAAAGACGAGCAAAAAAGAGCAGAAGAAGACGGTGAATAAATACACTGGCGCCTGAATGTAATTTCAGGCGCTTTTTTATCCTTAAAACTCGTCAAAAACCTGGCTATAACTGACTTAACCCCGCACCTTTTATGGATTAGTCCGCCAATAAGGCGGGCAAAAACTATAGCTATATCCACAAAAGGGCGGGATTGACTTTTGATAGCAAAATATGCTATAATAGATAAAGTACGAGATGAGCGAAAATGCTCCCCTTACAATAAAATAGCCTAGCTAAAAGCGGGCAAAAGGAGAAAAAGTGAATATCATCAGAATCAAAGGTGTTGACATCAGACAGAACAACTCGGGACTATGGAAAATCACTCCGCTTCTTCTACACAATGTGGGATCGGAAAAAACTGTGGAAATCATATATGAGTTTGGGGACAAAAGCCCTTCAATCTCAAAAGGTTTCACGGTAAAACCGAACGACTCCAACAAACAACGTTTCGAGTTAGAAGCTCAAATTTTCAAGTCCAGCCACGAAGGCAACGTCAAAATCAAGGTGTATATGGACAACGAATTAAAATCAGCACTCGACGTCTCATTCACTTCTTACCTCGTGACAAATGGAGTAATGCAAGTGCATTGCTGATCTCTCGGGAGCCATCCAACGGCTCCCTTTTTTTATTCAAAAAATCCGGTCACCTAAGGCGACCGGATTTTCATTTTTCCAACACTATCTCAGAGTCCAACCACCATCAACCACAAGAATTTGCCCAGTAATATAATCGGCTTTATCTGAAGCTAAAAATACAATCGCATTAGCAATATCTGCCGGCTCCCCCATTCTCTTCCAAGGAATAGCGGCAATGGTTTGTTGTTTTGTTTCTTCCAGAGATGCGGCGCCTGGAGTATTGATAGCGCCCGGAGCAACTGCGTTCACATTTATTTTTTTAGCAGCTAATTCCAAAGCTAAGGCCCTCACCATACCATTCACCCCACTCTTAGAAGCGCAATAATGAACCAATCCTTCAAAACCAATAATAGAAGCAACGGAAGAAGTATCTACAATCTTTGAACCTTCTTTCATTACTTTTGCGGCGGCCTGGGAGCACAAAAACATACTCTTCAAATTAACATTCATAACCTTATCCCAATCCGCCTCTTTCATATCCATAAATGGAACAAAAGGAAAGATGCCGGCGTTGTTCACTAAAATATCAAGTTTGCCAAAACTTTCCATAGTCTTGGCGATTAAATTATCAACCTCAATTTTATTGGAAACATCACATTTTACAGCCAAACTTTTTACCCCTAATTTGGCTATTTCTTGAGCCGCTTGCTCACTGGTAGCTTGATTAATATCGCTAATCACTATGTTACACCCCTCCTTAGCCAAGGCTGTAGCAATACCGAGACCAATGCCTTGACCAGAGCCGGTAACAATAGCCACTTTATCTTTAAACATATTTTTTATTTAAAATTAATTAAACGACTAATACTTATTTCTATTATAACAGAAAATAAATGATATACCAAGAACAAAAAATCCGCCTATCAATAATAAACGGGTTTCTTATAATTTCCCTTGATAATAAATTAGAGCAAAAATAATACAGTAATCACTATAACAATAAAGAGAATGAGCCAAGCTAAGGTGGTAAATAATAGAGTGAAGGCTTCTTTTTTAAGTCCACTCAAATAAAGATGAACGGGCTTGCCTAAAACCAATAAACCCGTTATTGAAGCGGAGATAATAAACAAAAGCAACATAAAAACCGGAATCAAAAAACTAGGTTTATCATCAAAAATATGCTCTCCATTAAAAAGTAGCCAAGCCACAATAGAAACATAAACAAGAACTCCCAATGCATTTATTAAACTTTTTAAAAGATATTCCGATTTTTTCATAATTTTTTTAATAGGCTTTATCCGAATTAATTAAAATTTAATTATTCCTTTTCTTTGTTGTATCTGTCTTTATCTCGCTTAATAACTTTGTCAAAACTTTTTCTAATTGCTTTATCTAAATCAATGTTATTTGAGTTCGCAAAACAAATGAGTGTATAGATTATATCTCCAACCTCTTCTTCCATTTCCTGCTTTTTTTCGTCACTTCTCTTTGGCTTATCACCATAAAGATGATTCACTAAGCGCGCAAATTCTCCACATTCCTCGTAAAGACGGGCTAAGATTGACAAGGGCGACCAATATTTCCAATCGCTTTCCTTAAACCACTTATCTAATTCTTCTTGATACCTTTTCATGAATTTTTATAGTCTCCGCCCGCTGGCGAATCATTGTTTTCAATGGCGCCGCACTTTCGTATGGCATCTCGAAAACTCCGAGTAAAACGAGGAGCAAACAAAAACATAATCGCTTCACTCGTTGTTTTTGTGGACCTGGGGGGGATCGAACCCCCGACTCGACTATGCCATAGTCGCGTGTTACCACTATACTACAGGCCCATTATTAATAAGCAATTCTCCAATTTTTATTATTTCTGTGAATAAATCTCCAGAAAAATAATCTATCCGACAAACTCCCTTATAATCAATTTTTAATGATTTTTTACCAATAGTCCTGGGGTCAATTTGAACTTTATAAAATTTAGATTTTGGTATTTTAGTTAATTGCGACCAAAATTTTTCTAATACATTAACATCTTGGTCTGCCCTGCATTGAACAGTGCAACGCAATTTATTTTCATCTATTTTATAAGCAAATCTTAAAAGAGCCAAAAATAACTTTATAATATTAGGGTCTGAATTACCAAACACTAAAGAACCTCTATGAGTCTTGGATCCTTCTCCCAAATATAACATAGCTAAAGCAATTTTTGCAACTCTTACATCTTTAAATACTGGAATTAAATACTTAACCCTATCTTCAACAGATTGTAAATATTTTCTTCTCTTTTCACGATTAATAATTAAGGCTATTTCTCTACTCTTTGCTATCTTATCTTTTATAATATTTTCAATTCTTTTTCTTTGTTCCTCAGATAATTCAATTTTATGACACCAATTAGATAGTGTACTTTGCGGAATTTTAAGATAAAGAATTTTATTTATCTCTGAATACGTTTTACCTTTCTTTCTTAAAATTATAACTTTATTTTTTATCTCTTTTCTATCCATTAATATTATTGTAACACAGAGATTATCAATGTACAACAATTTATGTTATTCAAATATGTTCTTTTAATATAAATTTTGGTTTACTAATAACAAATTTTGTGCCCTCGAAAGGAATCGAACCCATATCTTGCCCTTAGGACGGGCCTGCTCTATCCATTGAGCTACGAGGGCAATAACGAAAATGCCAAATTACAAATTTCCAATGTCAAATAAAATTCAAATGCTTAAATTTTACTTTTCCAATTCTCTGGTAAAATAAAATAAAAACTTAGAAAGATGATTTAAATATATCAGCGCTTCCTTGCTTATCTTTTTATAACCAACTGCTTTTCTTTCCGCGCGCCTACAAATAGTTCTGGCAATGTCTAAAATGGCTATTTTTTCATTTTTCCCCGGCATCACAAAATGCTTTAATACCCCAATTTTTTTCATATACAATTCAAGTTTTTTATCTAATCTTGCAATACTATCTTTCAAACTTTTTTTCGGCGCGTAAGCAATTTGCCCGGAAATCACAAAAATATCTTTTTGAATTTCCTCAATCATAATTCTATCTCCACTCTTTAAATAATTTTTCGCTAACCCTAACCAACAATTCAATTCATCTAAATCGCCCAATAAATCAAAAACTAAAGAATTTTTAGCAATTCTCTTTCCGTCAATTAAAGCGCTTTTCCTATTATCGCCGGGAAATCTTGCCATAGTTGTTGAAATTTTTAATCCGCCAAAAGCGGATTAAGGTTTTGTTCCCGCTCAACCTTCAACTTCACGGACAAAGCCCTTAATACGTATATTCGTCAATATATAACCCACCAGCATCACGCAAAGTTAAAGCATCATCTTTTTCTTTCATAATATTCACTCCGCTATATGTATACCATTCTCTTCCAAGAAAATCTATATCATAACGATAACGATTAAAACAGCCAGTATAATTTAATTGAGAAGTAGCAAATGTGCGACAAGCGGAGTCTTCTACATATTTATTCAATTCATTAGAATTAGGAATCTGACAAGTTGATAAACCCAACAAATAATTCTGACAAGCAATAGAAACTCCGGTCATTTCCGATTTTTCCGGACGCGGACAAGAATTTGGTAAATCAGGCTCAAAATTATAAGTGGTATTTAAATAACCAAAACATTTATTAATTTTAAAATTCATATCCATCGGGCTATTCTGACCATAAACAAATAGATAATCTCCGCTATTTAAAACAATATTCCTCGCCTCATCATTACTGGTTGAATTATAAACTTCTTTACCGGTAGGGACCACAAATTTCCCAGAGCCGGCTGTAAGCGTCCAACCGGTAATATTTATAGCTGGACCGTCATTTCTTAAGGTTATTTTCATCGCTTGATTTGGATATCTTCCGGGTGTAGCGGAAATAATCTTTACTTTACCCATATTTTCAGAAACAACCGCTCTAAAAGTTCTCTCTGCCGCAGTCAAATCAATAATACCATCTTTAGTCTTGGCGCGCACTTGAAATGTATAATTTCTGTCTCCAGCCGGAAGAATAATAGAACGGGCATTCATACTAGTGGTTTGCCAATCACTATCCACACCGCTTAATTTGGTTTCAAAAGTCATGCCATTCATATCTCCATTCCAAATAGCCACGTAATGAAAAATCACCACGGCTGAATCTTTTACAAATTCATCATTAGCCGGACCGGAAACGACCGCAGTATCAGGCCTAATACCGGTATAAGGTGTAGCAGAAGGACTGGGAGTATTGGTCCCAATTTCAGGACTAGAAATCACTTCATTTTTACTAAAATCAAAACTAGGTAATTTAAAATATTGCCCTAATTTTTCAGGAAAAATTTGTGCTAAAACAAAAAAAACAATTATTACACTAAGGATAAAAAATACAACTGGTACCTTACTCATATAATTTTATAATTTAATGTTATACATTTATGTTATTGCGCTCAGTCTTGTACATACGCATTTATGCTCAGTACCTCCTTCGCTTCGCTCAGTCTTGTACATACGCATTTATGCTCAGTACCTCCTTCGCTTCGCTCTAGTCTTGTACATACGCATTTATGCTCAGTACCTCCTTCGCTTCGCTCAGTCGGGCTGCCGGGAATCGAACCCGGTCTTTACGCACCCGAAGCGCACGTACTACCGGTATACTACAGCCCGCTAAATGAAATCTCAATAACCAAACCCGAATACCCAATCAAACCCCAATGCTCAAAATTAAAAACTAAAACGTTTTGTAATTTATGACTTACGCTGTGGGCGATATCCGTTTTAAACGGATTATTTATTGGTTATTGGAAATTAAAATTTAGAATTTAACCCTTCATACATTGTATTTTCTTTTAATACTTTCGTCAATTTCTTCTTCCAATTCATCTTTTTTGCCCCTGGCCTGTTCTGAAATTTTTTGTAATTCTTTATCAGAAAGCTTTGCCAACTCTTTGGCTCTATCACTCAAATATTTTTTATCATTTTTATTAGGGTCGTCCAAAACCTCTTCTAAAAGAGCGTTTAAAATCCAACCAATTTTCGGACCGGATTCCACTTTTATTAATTTCATTAAATCATCGCCGCGTAATTTCATCATTTTCGGTTGAAGGGGGTCGCGAGAAACCCTTTCAATCATATAACGCAAATGTTGCAAACGATATGGAGAAATCTTAGGCAAACCGGAACCGCTTCTGTCCGCCTCGCGCAAACGCAATAAATCAGCCATATTTTCCGGACCGACACGACTAATTAATCTGCGCACGCCCGCATCAGTCACTTCATCGGTGTTATAAAAAAAGAAATGCCACCGCACTAAAAGCCCAACTTTCTCAACCACTTTTTTAGGAAAATGCAATCTATCCATAATTCTCAAAGCCATTCTTCCGCCCACTTGTTCATGAGCCTTAAAACTCGCTTCCAATCCCTCGCCCCTTTTAGTAGCTGGCTTGGCAATATCATGAAGTAAGGCCGCCAAACGAGTTTCTAAATTAAAATTATTTTTCACGGCATAATCTAAAGTCAAAAGATTATGTTCAAAAACAGTGAGCTCGTCATATTTAATGTGGCTCTTTTTTTGCTTGGTTACACCAACCACGCCAATGCCTTCAAGCAACTCCGGCAAAACAAATTTTAGCAATCCCAAATCTTCCAATTTACGAATACCGAAAGAAGCATTATCAGACATGATAATTTTTTCAAATTCATCCCTAATTCTTTCCTTGGAAACAAATTCTAAGGTGGCCGACAACTTTTTAATGGCTTTTTCCGTTTCTTTTTCAATAAAAAAACCCAGCGCCGAAGCAAAACGTACGGCGCGCATCAAACGCAATGCGTCTTCATTAAATCTTTTTTCCGCATCACCCACGGTACGAATTATTTTATTTTTCAAATCTTTTTGACCATCAAACAAATCAATCACCTTCCACTCTCCATCTTCTTCTTTTAACGCCATAGCATTAACAGTAAAATCACGACGACTCAAATCGTCTTCCAGTTTTTTAGCAAAACGCACTTCATCGGGATGACGCTTATCGGTGTATTTCCCCTCCAAACGATAAGGAGTAATTTCCACCACCTTAGAAGATTCTTTATTAGAACCGGTAATCACCGAAACAGTGCCAAAATTGTTTTCGTAGAAAGTGGAGTATTCTCCGACGTTATCGGTCGGGGCATCAACTTTGTGTTGGGAAAATACTTTTTGAATTTGTTCAGGAGTGGCATTAGTGGTAATATCCCAATCTTTTGGTCCGCCAGCTAACGGATTATCCAATAATAAATCCCTCACACAACCACCGACAAAATAAGCCTCATACTTGGCTTTTTTCAATTTTTCCGCGATGTTTTTTATCTCCTCGGGAATTTTCATTATATTCTTATCTTAACTTAAATCCTTAATATTTTCAATCAAAAACAAAACCCCAATTTTTTAAAATCGGGGTTGTTTCCAAAGCGCATATGTTTCTTCTATGGCTCTTTTTAAATCTTCGTCACTGCATTTTCTATTCAAAACACCTCTTATTAAAATAGGATTATTGCTATTACTGTTAATGATTAAAATGGGAATATTGAAATCCTTTTGTAAATAATAAAATTGAAAATTATTACAGATAAAAACAAAAATTCCTTTTTCTCCTTTAATTTTAGAAAATTCCCGTTCTTCAAATCTAAGATAAGAAAAAATTTCACAATCAAATCCCAATTTGCTTAATCTCTCGTAAAAATCTTGGGCCTGATGAGAAATCTCTGAAAAAATATATATTTTCATCATGCGCCTCACACATAGTTTATTAAAATTCTATTTTAATTATACCTCTTTTGATGAAATTGAAAAAGAGGGGTAAAGGTGTTAAAATGCCTTTAATTGCCCTCGTGGTATAATGAACCACAGTAGTATGTCGCCAAAAGCGACAACTACGGGGCAAGTAACACTCGCCTCTGTAGCTTAATGGATAAAGTAACGGTCTTCGAAACCGTTGATGGGGGTTCAATTCCCTCCAGAGGCACAATCAATTTATTATATGAAACAAGAAAAAATTGTAAAAATTATTATATTTTTCGTTATCGCCATTGTTGGTATCATTAGTATTAAATACGCCTTCCAAGAAAATCCTTTGGCCAACCTACCAAGCATTTCTATGCCTCCTTTATCAAGCGTTAATTTAGGTTTCACTAATTATGAAAGTAAAAACTTAGGAATAAAATTCTCTTACCCCAACGAAATTCTGCAACTCTCCGAATTAGAGACCGACCTTAATTTAAAAAGTAAATATTTTGTTGACGCTGATATGTCCGGCATTCCCGGTAATGAAAAAATTCACTACTTCGGCTTTAATTTCTCATTAAAAAAATTACCTACTTTTGAAACAATTAAACAAGAATTGCCACCGATAATTGATATGATTTTCCCTAATGATAAATTAGAAGATTTTCAAAATAGCGAAGGATTTACTGAAAAAATAATGGTTGCCGAAAAAGAATCTTACGCAATTTTACAGGGAATTGAAGGTATTAATATTCAATATATTTTTGTGCCAAAAAATGAAAATGAAACCTTGCTAATACAATTTATGTATATTGGCGATTTTCTTAATCCGGAAATATCCGAAACCGAACAAAAAGCCATTTTTGAATTTATCAAAGCCACGATGGAATTTATTTAAAGATTTTGAATGTTTAATTTATTTCTATCGTCTCTCATATTTTTGCTATAGCAAAAATATGAGAGACACAAAAAACGCCATAGGCGTTTTTTAAATATATTGATATTAAGAGTGCCCCGTGAAGGACTCGCCTACAAATAAATTTCCTGACGTAAATTTTTCGCAGGCCGCCCCTCGCGATACTCGCCTTTCGCTTTGCTCAAACTCGCTATGCTTGATTTTCTAAGTTCATTCTTCACTAAGAAAATCTAAGCAGTTGCGGGCTTCTCGTCCTAGCACAAATCAATAAATTGTTTTGTGCCCCGTGAAGGACTCGAACCTTCGACCAATCGCTTAAGAGGCGACTGCTCTACCAACTGAGCTAACGAGGCATATTTTTTATATTGCCTTAAAATTAAGGAAAAATCAAGAATTATAGCTATTTTTAGCAAAAAATTACTCGTTGAATATACATATTTATCTCCGCACCCTTTGCGAATTTAAACAACTTTGTTTATTAAAACAGACTTATCCATAAAAGGTGCGGGGTTGACACCATTAAAAACTGTGCTAATATCATAATGTTCATTAAAAACCACAAGCCCATCCATCGCATGAAGCTATGGAGGGCAAGGAGGGTGGAAAATGAAAAGATTTTTTCTATTTGCTTTGATTTTGACTCTGATTTTTATTGGCTCGGCGTGTAAAAAAAGCGAGGAAATCCCGGAGCTACAATTTAATATCATCGGTTCTTGGGACCTGACGATGACCACCTCGCAAACATTCGAGACATTCACAATTGAATTCAAGGGAGACACAAAAACCGGAACATGGTCCATAAACATAGGTGACAACGACATCGTTTCCGGCACCTATCAAGTCGGTGGCGACACGGTGAAGATGATAGTCACTGGAGCTAATTTTGAAAATGGCATCACGGGAAATTTCACTGGACAATTTGAAAACGAAAACAAAATATCCGGAAGCTGGATCATATATGACGATGGCTCTCCTTCGTCCGGCACCTGGGTAGCAATCAGAAATTAAATTTAACAACACGGGGACTGCGTTTGCAGTCCCTTTTTTTATTTTAATTTATTTAAAAAACTAAAAAATCCTCCACTTCATTATTATATACTATAGTATATAATAATGAAGTGCTTAAAAATTATAAAAATACGATTATTTTTTATTTCAAATAGCCTTAAGTCCGTTATATTTTACTATAGTAAAATATAACGGACTTAGCTTTTTATATTGTTTTTTATTACCATAATGAATATAATAAAGATGCAATGAAAAAATATTTAGCCATATTCTTTCTTATTTTTACTGTCCTTTTTATCAAAGGGCCATTAAAGGTGTCTGCGGAAGGAGTTTCTTCCACTCCAGTACAAATCAATGCCAGAATCTTACCGCTAATATGGTATTCAACCCTATCAATTAATGATGGGGATAGTGTTAAAATATACGCTGGGATACAAAATAATTCAGGAATTGATTTTACGGGTATTGCTACTTTTTATATTGATGATAAAAAAATATCAGATAGCTCATTTACTTCGTTAGATAACAGCTTAAAGGATGTTTCCGCTGATTGGACGGTGGAACCGGGCTCTCATAACATACAAGTAAAAATTATCACTTCCCTATCATCCGATAAAGCCTTAGTTTCCTATGAAAGCGCCAAATCAAGCATAAATATCACCAGAAAAATCACCCAAGAAATTGTAAAAGATACTGTTATAAACACCATTTCCTACGTAATATCAAAAATTGATGAAGTAGCTATCCCATTAGTAGATAAAATTGAGGGCCTTAAAAAACCCGTAAATACCGATACTACCGAAAACATTACCAATCAGAACGCCAACGTTTATAATCCCACGCAAAAAAATGACAATGCTGTTCTCGGTGTTTCCACTAGTTCAATTTCTAATTCAAAAACAAATTCTATTTTTAATAAAGCCGTAGACGGCTTGGCTTTCTTGGTTAAAAATTGGTTATGGACACTAGGGGTAATAGTATTATTATTTTTGATAATAAAAATTAGAAGGCGAAGAAAAAAATAGAGAGCACCTTATTATCTAACGGCGTGGGGACTGCAAACACAGTCCCTTTTTTTATTCAAATTTATTTAAAAAACTAAGAAATTCCGCACTTTATTATTATATACTATAGTATACAATAATAAAGCGTTGAGAAATCATAAAAATACAATTATTTTTTATTTCAAAATAACTTGAAGTCCATTATATTTTACTATAGTAAAATATAATGGACTTGGGCTTTTATGTTAATTTTCACTAAAATTATACTAATTTCCCTAAAAAGTTACCCACCCGATATGCACGCTTGACCCCGCACCTTTGATGGATTTAAGCCATTTTGT
This sequence comes from uncultured Candidatus Saccharibacteria bacterium, assembly GCA_964616795.1. Lineage (GTDB taxonomy): Bacteria > Patescibacteriota > Minisyncoccia > UBA6257 > JAAZHW01 > DAONDV01. Next base: position 1,451 of record CAZTRS010000008.1, on the reverse strand, counting down.
TTGCTGAAGCAAACATATCCATAAAAGGTGCGGGGTTGACAAAAATATAGATAAAGAGTAGTATTAAATAAATTAGGTCTTTATACGTTTTCGTTTTAACTTAATGAAAGCGATGAGTCGCAATCTGTATCTGGACGCTTGGATTGCGAGGAGCTAATAGCGTAACCGATCATTATTAAGTCGGTTTTTTATTCGTTGAAATTTTAATTTTAAATTGAGAAATTAATTGAAGAATCAATTTCCGATAAAAATTAAAAAACAAAATTGTGAAAAAATATTTTTCAATCAGTTTAACCGCAATAATTATTATGAGCGGATTTTTTGTATTTTCAGCAGTGCCGGCAATGGCAGGAGATGAAACGCCGCAAACGCTCCAGGTATCCCAATGGACTGGACCGACTACACTCACAGGTGTATTCGGACGCCAGTGGGCTAGACCGACTACACTCACAGGTGTATCCGGACGCCAGGCGACCATCAAAGTCGGTGACACGTATAACATGTGGTATGCCAGTTCAGACGAAAAAACGCTGTATCACACTTCTTCGACAGACCCTGCCAGTTTTACTACTGCGGGGACTCTGACTACTTACACTGATATTGCGCCTGCGGAAGTCGGTAGCGTGACTGTCTACTATGAAAACGACACTTTTTACATGATTGCCTATGGCGCCACAGACAAAGTGTTTAACATCTATACTTCGGCTGATGGGGTTGCCTGGGAGAATAAAAACATCGTATTCGACGGCACAAATCTACCGGACTATTCCAAAATTGATGCCCCGTACCTGTTCTTAGATGGTTTGACCTACAAGCTTTATTTCCAGGTTAAGAATACGGATGCGACTCGCTACGAAATCTATACCGCAGAAGCAACTGGAACGTTAGCCTCAATTGCTGCTAGCGGTGATACCATTGATTTCAGCTTGGCGAATAGCAACCAACCGGTCTTAACCTATGCAACAATAACAGACGACTGGGACGGTACGATGGTAATGCATCCTATGGTGGTGAAAGACGGCGATTTGTACTATATGTGGTACAGCGCCCACAAAGGCAGCGGTTCACCGCAACAAATCGGGGTGGCAAAATCAGTGGATGGTTATAACTGGGTGAAAAGTCCCGGCAACCCGATCCTGCCATACGACGTCTCCTCCTACAACGCCAAGGGTGAACCCTCGGTCATTAAGGACGGGAACACTTGGCGAATGTGGTATTTAACAACCGATGACAAAATAAATTACCTGACAGCCACAGGACCGTTTGAGTTTTCTTCAATCCAGTCCGCCATTGATGTCGCCTCTGCCGGCGATACCATCAATGTGGCGGCGGGGACGTATACAGAAAATATCGTTATCAATAAAAGGCTTACATTACAGGGCGCTGGGAAGGACGTCACTACCATTACCTCAGCAGTTGCGGATACCGATGTTATTAAGCTTACGACTGGG
>CAZTRS010000007.1:0-19198 GCA_964616795.1 uncultured Candidatus Saccharibacteria bacterium | reverse complement strand
GGTGATAACCGTACTTTCTATTGATGAGGATAATGACCCAGATTTTGTGGGTTTAATTGGCGCTTCTTTAGCCCTCGCCTGCTCTGATATTCCTTGGGATGGTCCTATTAGTGGTGTCAGAATCGGAAAAAAGAATGACCAACTTATTATCAATCCAACTTATAAAGAACGCGGAGAAAATCATTTTGATGCTTTTGTAAGCAGCATTGGAGATAAAATTAATATGTTGGAAATAGGAGCTGATGAAAATCCGGAAGCCGAAGTTTTAGCAGCTATTAAATTGGCTCAAGAAACCAATAATAATATTAATGATTTTCAAAAACAAATCATTGCCGCCATGGCTAAACCAAAAGCTAATGTTATGTTAGCCGAGATTGACCCTGAATTTAAAAAACAAGTTCAAGAATTTTTAGCTCCTAAATTAGAAGATGCCATCTATCAAAAAAATAAAATGGAAATGAATAAGAAAATAGATGAACTTACTAATGAATTAAAAGCATGGGCCGTAGGTGCCAAGGGCACCGAAGGTATTGATGATGATAAAGTGGGCGTTGCTTTAAACATTTTAGAAAATGAAATTGACGCTACTGTTCATAAAAATATTTTGGCTAAAGAAAAAAGACCGGATGGCAGAAAATTAGATGAATTACGCCCACTCTTCGCTCAAGCCGGAGATTTATTGCCAAGAGTGCATGGTTGCGGATTATTCATCCGCGGCAACACTCAAGCTCTTTCCTCTGTGACTTTAGCCGGACCAGCCAAAGAATTAACTGTGGAAACCATTGAATCATCTGAAAGCAAAAGATTTATTCATCACTACAATTTCCCTCCGTTTTCTGTGGGCGAAACCAAGGCTATGAGAGGACCAGGAAGAAGAGAAATTGGACACGGCGCTTTAGCGGAAAAAGCTTTAAGACCGATGATTCCAACCAAAGAACAATTCCCCTACACTATTCGTGTGGTTTCGGAAATTTTATCATCCAATGGTTCTTCTTCAATGGCTTCAGCTTGCGGTTCCAGCTTGGCTTTAATGGATGCTGGAGTACCAATTAAAAATCCAGTAGCCGGTATTGCTATGGGATTAATGTTGAGCGAAGCGAAATCCGCCTCTGGCGGATTGGGTGATTATAAAGTTCTCACTGATATCCAAGGGCCAGAAGACCATTATGGCGATATGGATTTTAAAGTAGCTGGCACAAAAAACGGTGTTAATGCTTGCCAAATGGATGTAAAAATCGGAGGTATTACTTTAGAGATAGTAGAAAAGACTTTAGCTCAAGCTAAAAAAGCCCGTTTAGAAATATTAACAGTTATTAACGGAGCTTTATCAGCGCCGAGAGCCAATCTTTCTCCTTTAGCTCCTAAAATTAAAATTATTAAAATTAAACCCGACCAAATCGGTTCTGTTATTGGTTCCGGCGGTAAGATTATTAAAGAAATTATGGAAAAGACCGGCGTAGAAATTGACATTGACGATGATGGTAGTGTATTTATCACCGGTGTTAATGAAGCTAAAGTAGATGAGGCTGTCAGAATCGTAGAATCCATTACTCATGAATTTACTGCCGGAGAAATTATTGAAGGCAAAGTTACTAAAATATTAGACTTTGGTGCAGTAGTGGAATTCGGACCTAATAGCGATGCTTTGCTTCATATTTCTGAATTAGCTCATCGCCGAGTGGAAAAAGTAGAAGATGTGGTTAAATTGGGAGATGTGATTAAAGTAAAGGTATTGCGTGTGGAACCAGAAGGAAAAATTGGAGTCTCGCTTAAAGCTTTAACTCCGGCTCCGGAAAGTAATGGGGCTTATGGCATGGTTGATGATTATCAAAGACCAACTTATAAACCGGAAAGACGACCCACGGGTGGAAACAGAGGTCCAAGAAGACCACGTAGCAGATTCTAAATTTGAAAAGAAAAGCGGTCGCCAGAGGCGACCGCTTTTTTCAAACAATAATATCTATTTCTTTTCTTCTTTCGGCTTATACCCAGTACCAGCCGGTATTAATCTACCGATAATCACATTTTCTTTCAAACCACGCAAATTATCAATCCTACCTTCAGTAGCGGCAGTCACCATGACGCGAGTAGTCTCTTGAAAAGAAGCAGCTGATAAAAAACTGTCACTGGCTAAGGCGGATTTAGTCACACCCAAAAGCATTAACATGGCTTTAGCCGGAGTTTTTCCTTTAGTCTTCAATCTTCTATTCTCTTCAATAAATTTGGATTTAGAAATTACCTCACCGATTAAAAATTCACCGTCTCCCGGGTCTTTTATTTTTACGCGAGAGAACATCTGCTTTAAAATAATTTCTAAATGTTTATTATTGATGTTCACGCCCTCGGAAACGTAAATCTTCTGCACTTCGGACATAATATACTTTTCTACTTCCTCACGATTGGTAGCTCTTAACAAATCTTTCAAATCAATGGAGCCCTCGCTTAATTTCTGTCCGGCTACTACCCTATCTCCGGATTTTACTAAAACACGAGAGCCTTTGGGCAGGGTATAAGAAGTGGCATTTTCTTTTTTAAGTTTTTTCTTAGATTTTCCGGTCTTTTCTTCTTTACCAACAGCATTAACAGGTTCAAAGACAATATTAATATCTTTATCCCCTTCTTCAATAGAAATAATTTTACCTTCATTTTCTGCGATAATAGCTTTATACTTAGGAGAACGAACTTCTAATAATTCTTCAATTCTCGGCAAACCATGAGTAATATCTTTACCGGCCACACCACCCGTATGAAAAGTTCTTAAAGTAAGCTGAGTACCAGGCTCACCAATGGATTGAGCGGCAATAATACCTACTGGAGTACCTACTTTAACTTGACTATTATAAGCCAAATCATAACCGTAACATTTAGAACAAACCCCCCAAACACTCTTACAAGTAATCGGAGAACGAATTTTAACTGACGGAATATCAGAGGCTTCAATTAATTTTGATGCCTTTCTGTCAATCACTTCATTAACACCAACAATTACTTTGCCATTGATTTTAATCTCTTCCAAAGAAGTGCGGGCAAATAATCTACTGGAAAAATTATGACCATATTCATCGCCATCTTTACGAACTACCACTAATCCTTCTTTGGTGCCACAATCCTCTTCGGTAACTAAAATATCTTGAGAAGAATCAACTAAACGTCTGGTTAAATAACCGGCATTGGCTGTTTTCAGGGCGGTGTCAGAAGAACCCTTTCTGGCTCCATGACTGGCGATAAAATATTCCAAAACGCTAAATCCGTCTTTATAGGAAGATTTAATAGGTAATTCAATGGTCTCACCGTTTGGGTTTTGCACCAAACCCTTCATGCCTGTCATTTGGTTAACTTGACTCCAAGAACCACGAGCGCCGGAATCAACAATAGAAAAAACATTACCCTGCTGGTCAAAAGTTTTATTAACATTTTTAGAAATTGCCACGGTGGCTGCTTGCCAAATTTGCACCACGTGCGCTTTTCTTTCTTCATTAGTCAACAAACCTTCCTGATACTGCGTTTCTATGGTTTTTACTTCTTCAGTGGCCTTAAGTAAAATCTTTTCTTTTTCCACTGGCACCACTAAATCACTAATACTCCAAGTAATGCCTGAACGGGTAGCATAACGAAACCCCATAGATTTTAATTTATCAATAATATCAATGGCAGTTTCTGGGTCACCCATGAAACCCACTAAAAATTCAGTTAATCTCTGTAAGAATTTCTTATTTACCACTTCACCAACATACGGAAAATTTTCCGGAAAAATATTATTAAAAAGCATACGGCCAAAAGAAGTTTCCAATAAAGAATGGTCTTTATCGTCTACTATTTTCAAGCTATCCGGGTCATTTTTTAAAATAGAACTTTTTGGATTGGGGACTTTAATTCTGGTTTGCAAAGTAATAAATTTATTTTCATAAGCATAACTGGCTTCTTCAAAAGAAGAGAAGACTTTATTTTCATGAGGCTCCCCTTCTCTAATCTTGGTCAAATAATAACACCCTAAAAGAATATCTTTAGTCGGGTCAATAATAGGGTCTCCACTGGCGGGTTTTAAGAAATTTCTGGCAGAATACATCAATTCTCTGGCTTCTTTTTGCGCTTCATTAGTTAATGGTAAATGAACAGCCATTTGGTCTCCGTCAAAATCAGCATTAAAAGCCGTACAAACCAAGGGCGGAATACGAATCGCAAGGTCTTCAATCAAAACTGGTTGAAAAGCCTGAATACCCAAACGATGCAAAGTTGGAGCACGATTTAAAAGCACCCTCCTATCCTTAATTACCTCTTCTAAGATTCCCCAAACCTCAGCCGGACCCTGGTCAATCAAACGATTAGCGCTTCTGATATTATGAACAATACCTCTTTCCATTAATTTATTAACCACAAAAGGGCGGAACAATTCCAAGGCCATCTTCTTAGGTAATCCGCATTCATAATGATGGAGCTCCGGGCCCACTACGATAACAGAGCGTCCGGAATAATCCACACGTTTACCTAATAAGTTTTGACGAAATCTTCCTTGTTTACCTTTCAAAATATCAGCCAATGATTTCAAGGGTCTTTTTTGAGCAGTCATTTGAGCCTGACTCTCACGAGCAGAATTATCCAATAAAGCATCAACCGCTTCTTGAAGCATTCTTTTTTCATTTCTGACAATGACCTCCGGAGCACTTAATTCTAATAATTTCTTTAAACGATTATTACGATTAATCACTCTTCTATATAAATCATTGGAATCAGAAGTAGCATAACGACCCCCATCTAAAGCCACCATTGGTCTTAAATCAGGAGGTAAAACCGGCAATACGGATAAGAACATCCACTCTGGGCGTAAATCATTCTTGATAAATGATTTAAACATCTTCAAACGCAACAAAGCTTTTTTCTTTTCTAAAACACCTTTCACGCCAGATAATGTTTTTTCCAATTCTTTTTTGCCTTTTTTCAAATCTATAGTTTCTAATAATTTTCTTACTGCTTCACTGCCAATGCCCGCTTCAAAAATATGACCGTATTTTTTACTCATTTCCAAAAACTCCATTTCAGAAATGATTCTTAATGGTTTAATATTGGAAATTTCATCGCGGCGTTGCTTATATAAAGTATCTACTATCCCTTTACCGCTCTTTTTATCACCCTTCTTAGATTTATATTCTTTCTCCAAATCCTCTAAAGCAGTTTTCTTTTCATCTTCATTAACACTGGTAATAATATAAGCAGTATAATAAATTACTCTTTCTAAGTTTTGTTGTGGCACGCCCAAAAATAATCCGATTCTGGAAGGGATACTCTTTAAAAACCAAATATGAGCCACCGGACAAGCTAATTCTATATGACCCATCCTCTCACGTCTCACAATAGCGCGTGTTACCTCTACTCCGCATTTATCACAAATAATCCCTTTATATCTGATACGACGATATTTACCGCAATAACACTCCCAATCTTTAGTCGGTCCAAAAATGCGCTCGGAAAATAAACCATCTTTTTCCGGACGTTGAGTCCTATAATTAATGGTTTCCGGTTTAATAACTTCGCCATGACTCCAAGAACGAATTTCGTCCGGAGAAGCTATTTTTAAACGTAATGATTGAAAGTCTTCTGGTAGCATATGCCAATTTAACTTGCGAGCGTAGCGAGCAACTGTTAAATTGCGCATTCCGCTCTCTAAGCTTATTATCTTTATTTTATTCCACCCATATTAGAGGGCGGGATTACAAAATTCCCTATTCCCTATTCGCCTCTTCAAAACTAGAGGATATTTCAGGGTTGGCAACGACTTTTTCTCCCGGAACTAATTCCGGTCTTTGTTTCAAGCCGATAATTTCCACATTCAAAGCCATACTCTTCAATTCATTAACCAAAACATTAAAAGATGCGGGAATATTTGGACTCTTAAATTCCTGTCCACGCACAATCGCTTCATAAGCGGAAACACGGCCAGTCACATCGTCTGATTTAATAGTAAGCATTTCTTGTAAAGTATAAGCTGCTCCATATCCTTCCAAAGCCCAGACTTCCATTTCTCCGAAACGCTGTCCACCCAATTGCGCTTTACCACCTAAAGGTTGTTGCGTAATTAAGGAATAAGGACCAATAGAACGCATATGCAATTTATCTTCAACCATATGAGTAAGCTTCATCATATATTTGTAGCCCACCATAACTTTTCTATCAAAAGCTTTACCAGTACGGCCATTATACAAAATCACTTTTCCATCTTCAGGTAATCCCGCTGCTTTCAATTCATTTTTAATGTCCTCTTCTGAGGCGCCAACGAAAATCGGAGTAATGGCCCGATAACCCAATTCATGAGCAGCCCAACCCAAATGAGTTTCCAAAATCTGTCCTAAGTTCATACGAGAAACAACGCCTAAAGGATTTAGGATAATATCCACTGGGGTGCCATCTTCTAAATAAGGCATATCTTCCACCGGAACAATCTTAGAAATAACACCCTTATTACCATGACGACCGGCTAACTTATCACCCGCCATCACTCTACGTAATTGAGCAATTTCAATTTGAATTCTTTTAATAATTCCCGGCTCTAATTTATCACCATGTTCTCTAGAGAAAACTGTAATACCAACAACGCGCCCCCGTTTACCATGCTTTAAAGTCAAAGAAGTATCTTTCACATCGCGCGCTTTTTCTCCGAAGATTGCCCTCAATAATCTTTCTTCCGCGGTTAAATCAGTTTCACCTTTAGGAGAAATTTTTCCCACCAAAATATCGCCGGAATTAACCTCTGCGCCAATTCTAATAATTCCCTCTTCGTCCAAATCTTTTAATTTTTCTAAAGAAACATTAGGAATATCTAAAGTAGTAATTTCCGGACCAAGTTTAGTATCACGCACATCACAATAAAAATCTTCAATATGAATAGAGGTAAAACGATTATCACTCACCACCCTTTCCGACAAAACAATAGCATCTTCATAATTGGCTCCACCCCACGACAAAAAGGCCACCAAAAGATTTTGACCCAAAGCCAAAACACCATTATCAGTCATTAAGCTGTCGGCTAAAATGTCGCCTTTTTTAATTTTCTGTCCCTTCTCTACTATCGGCCTCTGAGAAATACAAGTATATTGATTAGCGCGGATAAACTTGCGCAAACGATAATTAATTATATCACCCTTGCCATGAACTTTTAATTTAATGCTGTTAGCGTCAATTTCCACCACTTCTCCATCAAATTCACTAGCAATGGCTTGTCCGGAATCGCGAGCAGTTTTTTCTTCCAAACCCGTGCCCACCAACGGCGCTTGAGGCAAGACATAAGAAACGGCCTGACGTTGCATGTTAGCGCCCATTTGAGCGCGGTTAGCATCATCATGTTCTACAAAAGGAATTAAAGCGGTGGCCACACTCAAGAGCTGAAACGGAGAAACATCTATAAATTGAATGGATTTAGTCGGATAAAAACCCGGCTCTCCATTAAATCTTCCCTCAATTTCTTTATCCATAATCCTGTAGTCATCACTGATTTTAAGACCGCTGGGAGCAATGTAATATTTTTCCTCTTCCCAGGCATCTAAATAAACAACCTCACTGGTAATTTTTCCATCTTTAACGCGAAAATAAGGAGTTTCTATAAAACCAAATTTATCTAAACGCGCAAAAGTCGCCAAGTAACTGACTAAACCAATATTGGCGCCTTCTGGAGTTTGAATCGGACAAATTCTCCCATAATGAGTGTGATGCACGTCGCGTACCTCAAAGCCAGCTCTTTTACGATTTAATCCGCCCGGTCCCATGGCTGAAAATCTTCTTTTATGTTCCAATTCGGCCAAAGGATTTTCTTGACTCATGAATTGTGATAATTGGGAAGTATTGAAAAATTCTTCTATTACCGCCATCATTGGTCTGGAATTAATTAATTGAGCGGGTACTAAAGTAAAAATATCATAAGTAGACATTCTATCCTGAATAATTCTCTTCATGCGTCCAATACCCAAACGTAATTTTTGTTGTAATAATTCACCCACAGCTCTAATGCGGCGATTACCCAAATGGTCAATATCATCGGGCTTAGCTTTCTCATCATTGCTATATTGAATCACTAATTTCAAAATACCAACTAAATCCTCCTGAGAAAGTAATTTTTCTTCCAAATTGGTTTTTTTATTTCCTAGGCGCTGATTGATTTTATGACGTCCTACGCGGCTAAGATCATAACGATCTTCTCTGAAAAACATGCCCTCAATCAAACCTCTGGAATTTTCCGGAGTAGCCAAATCTCCCGGTCTTACTCTTTTATAAACCTCCACAAAAGCTTCATCTTGATTGCGAGAAACATCTTTCTTTAAAGTTTTTTCAATAAATTTAACATCCCCATTATCCACATCTTTAAAGGCCTTCAAAATATCTTCGTTAGTAGTTAATCCGAAAATCTTTAACAAAGCTGTAACCGGCACCTTTCTTTTGCGATCAATTTTAACATAAATTACTCCATCACTTTCAGTTTCAAATTCTAACCAAGCTCCTTGATTAGGAATAATTTTAGCGCCAAAAAATCTCTTACCTTTTAAAATATTGGCAGAAAAATACAAACCACTAGAACGAATAATTTGAGAAATAACAACACGTTCCACGCCATTAATGATAAAAGTACCACGCGGAGTCATTAATGGAACATCGCCAAAATAAACCTCCTGTTCTTTGTGGTCTTTAGTTCTATGATTTACCAATTTCAATTTAACCCTTAAAGCCGCTTCAAAGGTTAGATTTTTTTCTTTGGCCTGAAATTCGTCAAATTTTGGCTTATCAAAATAATAGTCAACGAAATAAAGTTCTAATTCTTTTCCGGTATAATCTTTAACCGGGGAAATTGATTGGAATAATTCTCTTAATCCTTCCTTGATAAACCAATCATAGGAATTAAGTTGAATTTCAGAAAGATTGGGAACTATATCCAAACTTGATAAAACGTGTGGTTGACTACTAAAGATTTTTACTTTTGAAAACATAAAAATATTTATCCCCAATTATTTCTTGGGTTTTCGATGATTTTTATTAAAATTAGCTAAATTGTGTATAACAATTTTTTGATGATGTTTTTTATACAAAAAATTGAGAAAAAACATTCTCTTTTACAATTAATTTGATTAACTCTTATTCTATTCTTTTTTTAAGTTTTGTCAACCTCGTCCGCCCCAGGCGGACGGGTTTCAGCTACAAACGAGAAACTACCTCTTAGACCATTGTGGAGCGCGCCTGGCTTTCTTTAAACCATATTTCTTTCTTTCTACTTTACGCGCATCTCTAGTTAAATATCCGGCTCTGCGCAAACGTTTCTTGAAATCAGCATTAAATTCAATCATCGCTCGACTGATACCCAACCTAATAGCGCTAGATTGGGCATTAATTCCACCTCCGGAGACTTGAATAGATGCCCCGAATTTTCCCGGACAATTCATCTTCTCAAATGGGGACTCCAAATTCTTTTGATGACGTGGAATAGAAAAATAGTTTTTATAATCCCGGCCATTCACGGTAATATCTTTTTTCTTGGTATAAAGTCTTACTCTCGCTACAGCGCTTTTTCTTCGGCCAACTCCTTCGTAATATTTTTCCTCTTTTAACTTGAAAATTTCATCAACCTCAGTCTCTACTTTTTCCCCGATACTCTTTGGAATTGATGCCCCAATTTCGCCCTCGGATAATTTAGTGATTTTTTCAATTTTTTTAGTTTTATTTCCGGTCTGTTTAATCATTTACCTTATTAAATAAAATTCGGGAATTAATTTACCCTTCATTTTATTTTTAAATATATTTTTATTATTCAAAGTTATTTCATCGCCACCCGAATTTTATTTTGCTATTCACTAATAACGAATACAAAATATTTAATTAGGGTGAATAATTAAATTTTTTATCCTTTTGGACCTCAATTTATTTTTGGGAAGCATACCCAAAACCGCTTTTCTTAAAATTTCTGACGGATTTTTTTCAAAAATTTGCTTATAAGTTACGGTTTTTAGGTGCCCAATATAACCAGTATGGTGTCTGTATACTTTTTGATTTTGTTTTTTGCCAGTTACTCTAATTTTAGAGATATTATCAACCACCACCCTCACATCACCGAATTGATTAGGTTCGTATTTAGCAGTATTTTTCCCTTGCAATAAAACAGCAATTTGCGTTGCCAATCTGCCCAATATTTGATTACTAGCATTAAATTTATATTCCTTCATACCAGGTAATGAAATTTCAAATTATTTTTCAAATATATGAAATTTCTTTGTTTATATATTTATTATTCTTTAGACTTTATTTATATCTCAGGTAAAGAATTATTCTGGCGCCTTCGGCGCCTTTTGAAATTCTACTACCTGGCATAATATTTATTCCACTAATTCAATAATTACAACTTTTGAAGCGTCTCTTTTTCTGAATTGAGGGGTTTTAATAATCCTTAAATATCCACCGGCGCGTTTTTTCATCTTTGGGGCTATTTTATTAAACAGCTCAAAAGCGCTTTTTTCATCCAATCTACTGATTAAAAGCCTCAAAGACGCCAAATTCTGTTTCTTGGCTAAGGTAATTAATTTTTCCAATTTTATCTTTATTTCTTTAGCTCTCGCTTCGGTGGTTTTAATCTTTTTATGCATAATCAAATTACCCATCAAAATCTTCAAAAAAGATTTACGTTCAGATTTTGTTCTATGAAATTTTCTTCCTTTGCTTAAATGACGCATGCGCGATTGTTGTTTAAATTTGCGAATTCGACATTGCTGAATGAAGCAAATTTAATTGATAACATTCAGCGTCCCGAGCCTTTAGGCGAGGGGATACCTTTACTTCTTCGCTTTTTTTACTTTCTTTTCACTTTTTTTCTCTGACTTAGGCTTTTCCTCTTTTTCAATTTTTTCTTCCGGCACCTCAATATCCCCGATTAATTGGAAATGACTGGTTAAAATCTCACAAGCTTTTTTAAAGGCTTGACGTGGAGAAATAGAACCGTCAGTTTCAACATGAAGTCTTAAACGATTATAATCAGTCCGTTCACCAACACGCATGTCTTCTACTTCATAATTAACATTTTTAATCGGAGAAAATAAAGCATCCAAACTAATAGTCCCAATCGGAAGTTTTTCTTTTCTTCTTAATTCTGACGGCACATAACCCAAACCTGATTCTACGGTCATGATTATTTCTAATTCAGCTTTTTTATCAGTCAAGGTGGCAATAAAAACATCGGGATTAATAATTTCAGCCTCAGAATTTCTCTCAATATCACTGGCTAAAACCTTTTTCTCGCCCTTAACCAACAAAGTAAGAGTTTGAGGCTCATTAGAAAAAGTTTTAACTCTAATTTTTTTCAAATTTAAAATAATTTGGATAACATCTTCCTTAATATGAGGTATGGTGCTAAATTCATGCTGCACCCCTTTAATTCTCACAGTAGTAATCACGGAACCAGGCAAAGATGACAATAAAACTCTGCGCAAAGCAATACCCACGGTTAAACCATATCCGGGATATAAACCCTCTATTTCAAAAACGCCGAGATTTTTATCTTCTTTAATAATATTTGTTTTTGACGGTAATACAAATTCCATATTTATTTATTTAGAATAAAACTCGACGACGAGACTAATATTAAATGGCGGCTTTAATTCTGCCATGGAAGGCTCGGAAATAACCCGACCTTCTATTTTTTCACGATTTAAAGACAAAAAAGTAGGAATTTCTTGTTTCTTAATTGTCTCCTTAATGTTTTTAAACACCGGCATCTCTAAACTTTGCGGCCTAACAGACACAACATCACCAATCTTTAAACCCTTGGAAGGAATACGTAATTTTCTGCCATTAACCATAAAATGACCGTGATTAACCAATTGGCGAGCCAAACTTCTGGAAGCGGCTAAGCCTAAACGGAAAACAACGTTATCCAAACGCATTTCCAATTTTTTAAATAAAATTTCAGTGGTAGACCCTTTACCAGTAAATGATTCTTTAAAATAACGACGTAATTGATTTTCATCAATACGATAAATCAATTTCATCTTTTTCTTCTCTGTTAATTGACGGCCATATTCTGATATGCCTCCTCTGGATTTAATTTTCTTGTGCATGCCGGGTTTAAAGGGTCTTTTAACCATGGCGCATTTCGGAGAAAAACAACGTTCCCCTTTCAAAAAAAGTTTTTCGCCTATAGCTCTACATTTTCTACATTTAATATCTATTAACATATTTTATACTCTTCTTAATTTGGCCGGCCGACATCCACCATGAGGAATAGGAGTAACATCTTTAATAGAAAGAATATTAACGCCACGAGCAATTAAAGTTCTCAAAGCAGACTCTCTTCCACTGCCCACACCTTTAATAAAAACAGAAAAATCCATAATACCGGTCTTTTTTATTTTTTGAAGCAAAGATTCTGCTACCTGGGCAGCTGCAAAAGGAGTGGCCTTTTTAGGACCCTTAAATTGCAAATGACCGCTGGAACTCCATCCCAAAGCATTGCCCTGACCATCTGTAGCTGTCATTAAAATATTATTATAAGAAGCTACTATATAAATTCTTCCTTGTCCGGGGGCTCTCTTAACAGAAACTTCAGCATTCTCAGACTTTTTCATGGCTGCCTGCAATACTTCGGCTTCTTTTATAGCCTCTTCGTTAGTTTGTTTTATGACTTTTTTCTTTCCCATAATTGTTTACAACAAGCAATACTAATATATACGCTTCGCTATATAATCTTGCTCGGTCGTAAAGTAATAATTGATATTCTTACTTTACTCCCTCGCTGCGATTATACTAATCATACGAATACGTATTCGTATGATTCATACAATTCGTATATTGATATTATTATCTCAATTCTGTCTTTCTCTTACCACTGCCGACCGTTCTTCTTACATTACCTCTTACGGTGCGAGAATTAGTTTTAGTTCTTTGACCGCGTACGGGAAGTTTTCGGCTATGACGCATTCCGCGATAAGAACCAATCTCTTTCAAACGTTTAATATTGGCCTGAACTTCACGACGTAAATCTCCTTCTACTTTATAATTTTTCTCAATAAAAGATTGAATTTTATTCAATTCTTCATCAGTCAATTCACCGGCTTTTTTATCAAAAGAAATTCCGGCAGCTTTCAAAATTTTTCCGCTCAAAGGACGGCTTATTCCATAAATATAGCATAAACTAATTTCCACTCTTTTTTTGTCCGGCAACGTAACGCCTAAAAGTCTTACCATAAATTATCCCTGTCTTTGCTTATGTTTGGGATTCTTACAAATAACAAAAATGCGACCGCCTCGCTTTACTGTTTTACAATTATTACAAATTTTTTTTACTGATGCCCTTACTTTCATTTGCGAATGTTGTTTAAATTTACGAGTTTATTATTACTGAACGAAGTAAATTTAATTACAAAGCATTCAGCATCCCGAACTCTTTAGATGAGGGATTACATCTATCTCCTAAATATAATCCGTCCACGTCTTTCATCGGGACTAAGTTCCAACGATACCCTATCGCCGGGCATAACGCGAATAAAATTCAGTCTCAACTTGCCAGCAAGATGAGCTAAAACTTCTCGGCCGTCGTCTAGTTTCACTTTAAAAGTCGCGCTCGGTAAAGCTTCCTCAACGACGCCATCAAAATACTGTTTTTTCATAGACAGATGTATATTTAATGATTATATTCAAATTTTACTTTTAGTCAAGGGATATCTTAATGTTAGAAGACCTAATAGGCAAAAACTGAATAAAACCGGGGGTAATGGAACAAGTCGTATCTTCCACACCCTCAATGTTCTTTAAATATTCCTCCAACTTATTTTTACTCATACCAGTCAAATCGTCTTTAAAAGAATCTGTTTTAATGCGTTCTCTAAACACTAATTTAGCATTAACCGGAAAAGAAAGCATCCCCTTTTCAAAATCAACGCGTGGTACTCCATATTGAAAATTAACAGAATATAATTCTTTAGCCAATAATTCGGCTTGGGCATTCTGAGCGACTTGAGTAAATAAATCTTTAACATCGGATTCCTCAAATACCAATACCTTAAGCGAAACGCTCATATCGCTTTGAAAACTATCGGCTTTATCCCCGGCCTTCAATGAATATGTAGTTTTATCCACGGTAAATACTTTAGCATCATCTAAAATTTTGAAACCCTCCGGTAATTTACTCAATAATTCTTCGTCTAAAGAAACTTTAGCTAATTGTAATAATTCAGAGCGGGCCTTATCCAAATCAGCTTGACTGGCTACTTTAGCCTCGCCAATATAACCACCAGACATAGCGCTCTCTGATTGCCCATAGAATTTTTCGTATTTAACACTACCCTTAAATCCGGGAATAGAAAACTTACAAGGACTAATATTATATTGCTCGCCGGCCTGGTCTGCTACCACCGCTACTTCTATAGAAGAAGGAATAATGGCACCGTTTTCTATTTTTGCTCCGGGTACAGTCACAGCTTTGGTAATCCTAAAAATTTTTCCGTCTGGAGATAAGAATCTGGTATTAACAATCAAAGCTTGAGGACTGGAGCTGTAAGCATTATAAATCTTAATCTTACCGGAACTTTTTACTGACACATCTTTCACGCCGGTAGTTGAAAAGGTCTGATTAAGTAGACGATTTAACTTCATATATTGAGCCGGAATCTTAAAATTAGCCGTATCATTTTCGCTGATAATTTTAGAGGCTAAAACAGGAGATTGATTTTCCCATGTGGTTTTTTGGGTAATAATAGTCAAATCTGCGCTGGTTAAAAAATAAAAACAAAGGAAAATAACAATTAGAATACCCACTAAAAATACTAAAACAGAACCAACTCTCTTTGGAAGTTTTAAAAATCTTCTTTTTGTCCTCTTTTTCTTTGTTAATTCACTGGCGGTAATTTCTTCAACCGGAGCGGAATTAAATGGTTCTAAATATTTAGCCTTAGAAAACTCTGAGGTTTTTTCTCTTGTTTTAATATTACGGGGAGACTCACTTTCTATTTCAGAAACTTTTTCTTGAATGCTCTTTTTACTTCTAACGCTTTTAGGTGGAGCAATGTCTCGAAAAAAAGTAGCCTTAGAAGTTTTAGGCTTTATCATCGTCTTTTGCGCCACAATAGGAATCCCCGCTTCTTCAGCCATAGATAATATCATTTCTGAGTCATTTTGTATAAATATTTTTTTACCGGCTGATTTTGCTTCCCGCGCTAAAAGCTTAAGATTAATAACCGATTCTACCAGTTTCGCATCATCCGGAACAAAAATAACCAAACTGGAACTCTCAGAAATCAAAACCCGCTCAACCACAGCTGAGACGTCATCGTTAGAATCAATATAAATATTCTCAAATTTCATGATATCTATCTTATCCATTTCAGCCTACGCCTTAAAATCTTATTTAAATTAGGATTATAAGACTCGGGCAAAAACAGATTTGCCAAGAAAACCGCTAAAATAGCGTCAAAGTCGCCCTTTTCCGAACGCTTATCAACGCTTATATTTATCTTATCAAATATTTTATCGCTTGAATAGTGGTTGACTATTGGTTTTTTCTTAAATACAGCTTTGGGCCAAACAAATGTCCCCAAAGTCTCTGACATCCTGGGAAAATTAATCAAATCCCCATAAAGTCGTATCTCTGGATATATTTTTTCCTCATCAAAAAAATTTTTAACTGAAAAAGCAATGCCCTCTGCTAATATTTTTAATTCCGGCGCCAACATTCTTTCAAACCAACGACTGGCAGATGAACTCATCTTTCCTTGCGCATATTTATCTCTTAAATGTTCGGCGTTGGTTAAACTAATGGCAAATTCTTTAGCAATGATTGAAGTAAGATTTTTCCCGCCCCAATTGAATTTTTCCGAACTTCTCAAAAAATTACCCATCAAACCAATCTTTGTTTCTTCTTCACCTAAAAATACCAGCACCCCCTCTTCTCCCAGAGCCGAAAAAGTTTTATCATAAATCATATTATCCTCACTAACGATTTTCGTCTCACATTTCAAATCCCCGATAATTTTAGCTAATTCTTCCCAAAAATCCTTAGCTCCATAATTATTTTCAAAAGTAAATCCCAAACGACGACCGGAAAAGCCCAAAGGATTTAATATCTTTTTCCCTTCAATAGTAGGGTCCTTAATAGCGGAAGAAATCATAGCTAAATCCATTTCTGGGATGCCTAAGGCTCTGGCTACAATAGCTTTTTCTCTATCTTGTAATCTCCAAGTGAGATTTAAAATTATATTTTCCAATTCCGATTCTTCAATGGCATTTAAGGGATTGTCACGCAGAATAGAAAAGTTAGAAAGAGTAGATTTTAAGAAAGGCCTTTCCAAAAACAATAATAAATGAGTGATTTTTTTACTGGAATCCACAGCTCCTTTCAAAATATTTAAGATTTGTTCGTGATTAAAGTTTTCTTCCAGCGGCGCTTTTAAATTTACTTCGTCTTTAATTCTCACTTTACGGGAAATAAAATTAACCTCCACTTCCCAAATTTGGACGGATTTTTTTCTACCCCAAAAAACCAATGCTTTATTCCATTTTTTATTAAAAATTTTCTCCAATCCAAACATCTTAAACATTATAACAGTTTTTCAAAAATAAAAAAAGCCGCCCAAAGGCGGCTTTTGATTACTCCAGTATCGCCTTTATTCTTCTCACGCCGGCCGAGACCGCTTCTTCTTTAATAATTTTGAAACGACCGAGCGTGCCAATATTTTCCACATGAGGCCCACCGCAAATCTCTTTGGAAAAATCGCCAATAGTATAAACCTTTACCTTATCTCCATATTTTTCCGCAAATAAACCAATAGCTCCTGATTTTTTCGCTTGTTCCAAACTCATTTCTTCCATTTTTACATCCAATTTTTCTTGAATTTTTTCATTAATAATATCTTCCACTTGTTTAATTTGCTCTAAAGTCATTTTTTGTCCATAAGAAAAATCAAACCTCAATCTCTCCGCATTCAAATTACTGCCTTTTTGCTCCACTTCTTGGCCTAAAACTTTTCTCAAAGCCGCATGCAAAAGATGAGTAGTAGTATGATATTTTACCACCATTTCCGAATTATCAGCCATTCCCCCCTTAAACATTCCGGCTGAGGCAGTGCGAGATAATTCTCTATGTTTTTTCATGGATTTATTAAATCTAAACAAATATTTTTTCACCAAAATTTTATCCATAACAGGTAATCCGCGAAATACTCTTTCTCTATTTATTTCCTCCAAGCTAAGTTCTGGGGGAAACCCAAATGTTTGATAAAGATTGGCAATAATGTCATCATTCAAAGCAAATGTATTCATATCATTTTCTTTTTTAAATAAACTCCTAATAACTTTCAAACCATTTTCTAAGGTATTTCCAAATTTTTCTTCTTCTCTTACCAATTGCTCTTCAATAAAATATTTATTTTCTTTTAATTCGGGATAAGTATCTTTATAAATGTTTAATACTGCATCAACTAGTTTATGAGTGAAAGATTCTTTAATTTCCAATAATTTCCCATATCTAACGGCTCGTCTAATTAATCTGCGTAAAACATAGCCCCTACCCACATTAGATGGCTCCAATTTCTCTGCCAACATAAATATCGCAGTTTTTATATGGTCTGCAATAATTCTAAATTCTTTTTGATAATCTTGATATTTTTTACCTGATAATTCTTCTATTTTTTCAATAATCGGCAGAAATAAATCTGTTTCGTAAGCATTCTTTTTCTCTTGTAAAATCGCTAAAGTCCTTTCTAAGCCCATACCAGTATCTACATTCTTTTGTTTTAATAAGTATAACTTTCCATCAGCTTTTTTATCCGTTTCCATAAAAACATCATTCCAAATTTCTACCCATTTCACATCATTAGCATCAAATTCTTTTGGAGCATCACCTTCACCAGTCCAATAAAACATTTCCGTATCCGGACCGCATGGACCAGTTTGCCCAGCCGGACCCCACCAATTATTGGTTTTTGGCAATTTCACAATTCTTTTTTCTGAAACACCTAAACCCTTCCATAAATTATATGATTCTTCATCAAAAGGCGCATCCGAATCACCAGCAAACACAGAAACGGCCAATTTATTTTTATCCAAACCCAACTGGGTTTTATCAGTTAAAAACTCCCAACTCCATTCAATTGCTTCTTTTTTCCAATACGAACCTAAACCCCAATTCCCCAACATTTCAAAAAATGTTAAGTGCACATCATCTCCCACTTCTTCTATGTCTCCGGTTCTCACGCATTTTTGACAACTAGTTAATTTATCTCCAGCCGGATGTTTTTCCCCAAGTAAAAAAGGCACCAAGGGATGCATGCCTGCGGTGGTAAACAAAACTGTGGCATCATTTTCCGGAATCAAAGGAGCTGAGGGAATTCTTTTATGTCCCTTGGATTCAAAAAATGATAAATATTTTTCTCTCAATTCTTGATGCGTCATATTCTCAATATATCATAAAAAATCTATTAAAAAAAGCCCATCCAAAAATAGACTTTTCCTCATCCATGGCAAGATAACTTTTAACTTTTAACTTTTCACTTTTAACTTTTAATTACCTATACACCAGCTTTGCTGTTCCCCCACCAGTCAAAACCACGCTATCCAAACCAATCTCATTAATCGGCTTAGACCAACCCAATGACGGAAAAATTACCAACCAATTATGCCCATCTTTATTATTTAAATTATCTCCAATAGCCTCTACAGTCATTCCATTCCCCGTGCTAGTGGTAAATTTAATATCTACATTTCCAACCTCCCCCACTGTCATTAATAATTCATACAAAGTTAATCCGGTATTCGGCACCTCTCCTTCAAAGGCTCTTTTCGTGCCATTGCCAAAATCCACTGCCACCTTAGCAATTTTCATTTCTTCCTTAACCAATTTAGCCTGTTCAATAATCTTTTTGCTGGCAGCTAATAAATAAAAATCAAAAACGAGGCCGAAAATAAACATCATCATAAACAAAGCCAAGACTACACGAAAAATACTTTGAGTTGTTGGGCTATATTCCCACATATCCAGTAAAGGAATTTCCATCCGCCAGCTGGCGGAATTAAACTCCTTTATTTATTAATTAAACTAGACCTTTTTTTATTATTTATACCCATTGAGATAATCAATATATGGCCAAAACCTTTACCAGGCAGTGCGCTTTACTCTACTACCTGCTGACTTGCCAGGCAGTGTGCTTTGCTCTATTGCCTGGCTTGCCAGGCAGTGTGCTTTGCTCTA
>CAZTRS010000006.1:0-19226 GCA_964616795.1 uncultured Candidatus Saccharibacteria bacterium | reverse complement strand
GGATGAGCCGTTAAGAATAAATAATGTTTATTTATCTATATTTTAAACGGCTCACCCCATATTATCGCTTGAGCCGTTGCTCAATAACATTCCGACATTCTTGAGAATGTCGGAATGTTATTGACTGATACTTTTTACTATTTATTTTGTGCTTTATACTATTTATTCTATGCTTTTTTATTTGACATTGGAAATTGCTTGCCTGTCGAATCCGCCAGCTGGCGGAGTAGGCGGGAGAGTTTTTTCTGGTTTCGGGTTTGATCCGCCGATGAGGTGGGTTGGGGTTTTTTATTCTAATGTTCTCAAGAACATTAGAATAAGCATTTACTACTTTCTACTTTTTACATTCTATTTTCTAATTTATTTTATTTTCACTTTTACAAAAAATTTCTTCCCTATTTTAATAATATATTTTTCCCCTTTTTCTAAAACCATAAATGGGTCTTTAGCTTTTTTATCATCAACATCAACCCCGCCAGCCATCACTAAATTTTGACTAGCGGAATTACTTTTTATGCTTTTATCTAATTGAGGCAAAATCTTAAAAAGAGGCTCATTTTTAAAAGTTAAGGTAATTGTTTCTATATCGCTAGGAATTTTTTTCTGGCTAAAAGTCTTAATAAAGCTATCTTGAGCAAATTTTGCCATCTCTTCGCTATGATAAAGTTTGGTTATTTCATAAGCTAAACGTAGTTTCGCATCCCTTGGATTTTTTATCAAATCTTTTGAGTAAACGACATCAATACAATTATCATAATAATTTTTAATTAAATTGTCGTTTATACTCATCACTTTCCCAAACATCATTTCCGGTTTATCTGTTAAACCGATATAATTACTCAAGGATTTAGACATTTTCATCTTACCGTCTAACCCCTCTAAAATCGGCATAGTCAAAGTTGCTTGCGCCGGTTGTCCGTAAAATTGCTGGACATCTCTACCTACTAATAAATTAAATTTTTGGTCAGAGCCACCCATTTCTAAATCAGCTTTTACCGCCACTGAATCATAGCCCTGCATAAAAGGATACAAAAATTCATGAAGATAAATTTCATTGCCCGCTTTAAAACGCGCCTTAAAATCTTCTCTTTCCAACATTTGAGCGGCTGTCATAGTAGACATCAATTTCAACATTTCTTTCAAATCAATCTTTTTTAACCACTCACTATTATAACGCACTTCAGTTTTGGAAGAATCTAATATTTTTTTGGCTTGAGTATAATAAGTTTTGGCATTTTCTTTAATTTCTTTTTCCGAAAGAGCCGGTCTAGTTTTGGAACGACCGGAAGGGTCGCCAATCAAAGCCGTAAAATCTCCAATAATTAAAACTACTTTATGTCCAAAATCTTGAAACTGTTTTAACTTGCGTAAAACCACGGCATGGCCTAAATGTAAATCCTTAGAAGTCGGGTCAACCCCCAATTTAACCCTTAATGGCCTCTTTTCTTTTTCTGATATTTCCAATTTTTCTTTTAAAGAACTTTCGGGGAGAATCTCAAAAACGCCCTTTTTCAAAATGTTTAATTGCTCCTCAACAGGAGTTTTAATTATTTCTTTAGAAAATATACTCATATTTAATAGTAGTATATAATTTTTAGAGGTAAAAAACAACCCCGACCGCCAAAGGCGGTCGGGGTTTAATGAGAAAAAACTACTTTCTACCTTCTACTTTCAATTACTTAATAATCACAAATTGTGAACCTTTAATATCATCCTGATTATTATTTTTAACAGTTTCGGCTGCTAAATCAATATTATTAGCTGAAACGCCGATATTGCCACTACCTGTTTCCTTTATTTCTCCCAATAAGGAAGACAAGGAAGTATTGTTTTTCTTGAATTCTTTCCAGAATTTATTCTTTTCTTGACGATTCTTCCATAATTTGGTAATCCAAGCAAATAAAGCAATAAAGGGAATAGCTAACCATTGCCAAAAGGATTTACCACTATTTGGTCGGGAGTTTGAAGTACTAAATGACAATACTTCTTGTTTATTAATTTCCTGTTTTTCCTTTTTATAGAAAGCTAACCATAAAATTAAAAGTAAAAGTAATAAATTCAAGATGCCCAAAAATTGACACCAAGTAATATGGATATTACCGAATGCATCTATCAAAGAAGCTAAAAATAAAGAATCTAAAAAGTCATTATCAGTCGGTGTAGCTGGCGGATAAACACAAGTAGTGCCTAAAATTTCCGGAGTAGGACTGGGAGTGGGACTAGAAGTGGGAGTTGGGGTTGGAATATATGGAGTTCTTGGTCCATAAATCGCGAAATAACCCAAATTTCTAGTTAATGAAGTTAATGTGTTAGCGCTAACATTTCTAGCGGTCGGTAACATAAACCAATTGTTGGCATAATTTGGAGTATTATAATCAGTAAAAGAGCTTTCAATATAACCATAAGAATAACTAGACGGATAAGTGAAATTAATTACTGCATCTTTAGAAAGAGTCACAGTTTGACAATTTCCATTTTCAGCAATTATCTGCACGATTTTATTACCAATAATGGATAAATTACCAACTCTAACATTAAGCGCTGCTAAATCACTGGCACGATAAATAAAGACACTGATATTAGTATTCTCACTCACTGCGCCTGATGGCACATTATATCTCGCGCTAAAACCATCGGATAAAGAAACATTACAAGTGCCACCGTCTCCAGGAGTAGCCACACAAGAAGTTTGGGCTAAAGGTAGAGCCGGAAGATTATGCTGACAAATTGGAGGAGTAGGAGTTGGGGTAGTAGTAGGAGTTGGGGTCGGAGTTGGAGTATAAGCGCAAAAATCACCAACAGTAAAGTTCAGATAACCGGTGGCAATTTGATAATATTGGTCAGGAGCGCAATTTGGCAAACTCATTCTTTTCCAAACACCAACGTAAGCATTTTTAATTCCCCCGTTATTAAAGGTGGTATAATAATTTCCACCAGGAGTGTTCATGTTGATATTATTTCCCACGTCTCCAGACCAACGCCATTCACAATAATAACCATAACATTCAAAAATTTCTTGAGTTTTAAATAAACTTTGCTGCCCAGCGCAAACCGGGTTCGGTTCACGATAAATATTAACAGTATTAATTCCCGGAGGAATACAAGATGGTCCGGGTGGATATGGAGTATTAGTCGGCCATGGAGTGTTGGTTGGCCACGGAGTTGGAGTCGGTATACCAGCTATGTAAATTGTTACACTGTCAGAAGCAGAGCCATAACTATTAAAACAATTAATAGTATAAGTTTTCGCAGAGCTGATAGCGCCGGTTGATTGTGAGCCAGAAATAGATTTAGAACCAGACCAGGCATCAGAAGCAGTACAACTAGTAGCATTACTTGAAGTCCATGATAAAGTCGCAGAAGAACCAGAAGAAATAGTAATAGGACCATCAGAACCATTAGCTTTAATATTAACAGTAGGATAATTTGGAATTGGGGTTGGGGTCGGGTTTGGAGTTGGACGTGGTGGATTAGGAGTTGGAGTCGGAGTTGGAGTAGCAACATTATTAACCACTAAAGTATCGCAACCGTAAGCTACTCTTACAGAACCACAACCTTCTCCCCAATCAGCGCGCACTTCCACACAAACGCTTTTAGTGCCAGCTGAAGTAAAGGTAGTATTAAAAGAACCATCGGTATTAGAAGTGGTTTTGCTAACACTGCCAGTCCAATACCAAACACAAGAAGCTGAACCGCATTCATAAACAGTGTCAGTTTTTATATTAACAGATTGATTTACCTTAGCTGGCTCTGGATTAAAATAAATAGCTGTCGGATGAGCGGGAATGGGAGGGCAAACAGCGCCACTCACAATACTAGCCATACCAAAAACCGGTCTGAAATTCAAACCATTAACCATAATAAAAGACAATAATACAGCTCCAGTGATTAAACCAAAACCAATTATTAAATTGTTATATTTTTTCATATTCATATTGTTTTTATTGATTCTACGCTATTTTTTAGACTTTTCAAGTCTTATCTTAAAAGTGCTATCATTATATCATATCTGTATTTAAAAGTCAACCCCGGTCGCCTTTGGCGACCGGGGTCAATAAATATCTAATAATTTCTACCTATTATCACCATCACCATGCAACACTCCTCTTTCTTTTCTGGAAATTAATTTTTCAATATTTTTCTCTGCTACATCCTGAAATGATATGCCAAACTCTGTTGATAATTGTGCTATATACCATAAAATATCTCATAATTCTTTAGTGATTTCTTTTTTAAATTCATCGTCAATAACTCCATCTTTATCACGAATTAATTTTTTTATTTTTTCCATTACCTCACCAGTTTCTCCGGCCAAACCCAAAGAAGGATAAATATAATTTTCTCCCTGATTTTTATAAATCGCTGTTTGTTTTGCTTTTTCTTGATATTCTTTAAAATCCATAATTGAAAATCATTAACGTGACTTTTTCGCTACTAAATAAATATTCCCATTTTCATTTCCTGTTTTTTGAATTTTCCCAAAATCTACAATTTCTAATCCCGCTTTCTTTGCTAATCTTACTAACTCTTTTTGCT
Organism: uncultured Candidatus Saccharibacteria bacterium; assembly: GCA_964616795.1. Lineage (GTDB taxonomy): Bacteria > Patescibacteriota > Minisyncoccia > UBA6257 > JAAZHW01 > DAONDV01. The sequence goes on along the minus strand of CAZTRS010000006.1, from coordinate 14,690 downwards.
TAAACATATGTGCATAACGCTTAGCTAAAACTCCCCCTCCAACATCTTTCCATAAATAAAAAACATCATTCCAACCAAGAGATGAAACAAAAAACATCTTTTTTAATCTATTTCTAAATAACGTTTTTTTAGCTCGCGGATTTGACCATAAATCCCAAACAGTTAAAATAAAAGAACCGCCGGGTTTTAAAACCCTCTGCGCTTCTTCCATAAATTGCTTGCGTAATTCCTGAGATGGGATATGATGTAAAACAGCAAAACAATATATCTTATCAAAAAATTCATCAACAAACGGCAATTGTAGAGCATTAGCCACTTTAAAATTCCCCTCAGGATGAATAAATTTAGCTTCTTTTATCAATTCCTCTGAAAAATCAACACCCACATATTCCGCGCCCTTCTCCGTGATTTCCCTAAAAGCCCTGCCATTACCACAACCTAAATCTAAAACTGAATCACCTTCTTTTATATAATCCAAAAGAAATTTAGCATCAGGCCAAAAATAAGCCCGAGTCTTTGAAAAATGACCAGCAATTCTGTTATAATCAGTCTTAACCTCATCTAATATTTTTTTAGCATATTTACCTTTCATAATTGTTGTTTTATAAGAATGATTTTATTATATAATCTTGCTCAGTCGAAAAACAAAAATCACTATTTTTGCTTTTCTCCCTCGCTGCAATTATAATCACTTCGTACCTCATCTAATATTCTTTAACGTGTTTATATTTCATAGTTATTAGAAAGTGGTGAGTAGAAGGTAGTAAGTGGGAAATAGTTAATAACTACCGTCTACATTCTACCCGCTACCCTCTACACTCAATTATAATTATATGAGCAAAACAAATATAAAATTAATAAAAAAATTAATAAAAGCCGACATTCATACAGAAAAAGATTTAAATGATTTTAAAAGAAAAATCTCCAAATCTTCCGGCGTCTCTCCAATATCCAATCGCCAACTCACATTGGCTTATTTAGATTTTACCAAGAATAAAAGAAATAAGAAAGATGATAAACTTTTTTCTTTATTAAAAACCAAAAAAATGCGTTCTTTATCAGGCGTGGCTATTATCACCATTTCTACTAAGCCCTATCCTTGTCCAGGCCAATGCCTTTATTGCCCCACTGAAAAATCTATGCCTAAAAGTTATTTAAGCAATGAACCAGCCATTATGCGCGCCATTGTTAATAAATTTGACCCTTATCAGCAAACTTTTAACAGAATCAAAGACTTAAAAATCAGCGGACATCCCACTGATAAAATTGAATTAATTGTTATTGGCGGCACTTGGTCTTTTCTACCGAGTAAATATAGAGAATGGTTTATTAAACGCGCCTTTGATGCTGCTAATGGAAAAACCAGTAAAACTTTAAAACAAGCGCAAGTGATTAATGAAAAAGCTCAAAATCGTATTATCGGACTGACAGTGGAAACCCGTCCTGATTTTATCAATGAAAAAGAAATTATCATGATGCGTGAATTAGGGGTTACCCGAGTGGAAATGGGCATCCAAAGTCTTGATGATAATGTTTTAAAATTAAACAAACGCGGACATTCTGTTCAAAAATCCATTGAAGCCACTAAGCTTTTAAAAGAAGCCGGATTTAAAATTTGCTACCACTTAATGCCTAATTTAATGGGTTCTAACCCTCAAAAAGATTTGGCTATGTTTAAAACTATATTTAAAAATCCTAATTTCCAACCGGATTTATTAAAAATCTATCCCTGTGTGGTTTTGAAAGAATCGCAACTTTATAAATCATATCTAAAAGGATTTTACAAACCCTATGCGGAAAAGACATTAAATCAATTAATGGAAAACATAATGCTTTCTGTCCCCTATTATTGTCGCATGCAAAGAGTCATCAGAGATATTCCCGCGCCCAGTATTATAGCTGGCTCCAAAACCTCCAATCTACGAGATATGATTGATAAAGATATGGCCAAACGCGGAAAAAAATGTAAAGATATCCGTTCCCGTGAAGTGAAAGATTTATATGATATCAAAGAAAAAATCTATTTATTCAGAATTGATTATAAAGCTTCCGATGGAAAAGAAATATTTTTATCTTGGGAAAATAAAGATAGAACAAAATTATTCAGTTTATTGCGTTTGCGTATTCCAGAACACGCTTTGAAAAAACAACCATTTTTCATTAAGGAATTAGAAAATGTGGCTTTAATCCGCGAAGTTCATACTTACGGACAACTCTTGGGTATTGGTAAAAAATCAATCGCCGCGCAACATATGGGCTTGGGTAAAAAACTTATTGCCGAGGCAGAAAAAATTGTAAGAAAAGAATCCGCCAGCCGGCGAATAGCCGTGATTTCCGGCATTGGTGTGCGCGATTATTACCGCCATCTTGGCTACAAACTGGAAGGAACGTATATGGTGAAAAATATCTAACATATTCCATCCCTACTCTCATATTTTTGCTATAGCAAAAATATGAGAGGGTTTATTAATAAATACTAAAAAGAGGCAGTGATGCCTCCTTTTTGTTTATATCAACCCAGCCTTTTCTTTTACTTCTTTTATAGTAATTTGCGCGATTTCTCTGGCTTTTTTTGCTCCTTCTTCATAGATTTTCATTACCATTTTCTTATCTTTCATTAATTCTTCTCTTTTAACCTTAAACGGCGCAAAATATTCAATAATCGCTTTAGCTAAAGTTTCTTTAATTTCTTTATATTTTAATTTTTCTAAATCAACTTCTAAACCATTAAATAAACCCCTGTATTGCAAAGGGTTGAATTCCCTAATTAAAGTAAATAAATTATCCACTGCCGCAGCCATGGCTGGAAAATCTTTGTGATTTTCCCCTTTTTTACTCGGTTCAATAATCAACTCTTCTTTGCCTAAAGAAATTTTAGCAAAAAAATCATTAGAGGCAGTAACCATAGCTTTAATTTTTCCCTGAATTACTTTTGGTTCATCAAAAACTCCAATATAAGAATTTTCCGAACTCTTAGACATTTTTTCCAAAGGATTTTTCAAACTCATTAAACGCACGGTTCTAGTTAAAAGCGCTTTGGGCTCGGGAAAAACTTCCCCAAAACGATTATTAAATCTTCTGGCTGTTTCTCTGGTTAATTCCAAATGTTGTAATTGGTCATCTCCCACCGGCACACCTTCGGCTTTATAAAGTAAAATATCCGCTGCCATTAAAATAGGGTAAGTTAATAAACCGGTATTAACAACATTTCCTAATTGCTTAGATGATTTATCCTTAAATTGAGTCATTCTTCCCAAATCTCCAATAGGCGTGACACAATTGAAAAACCAAGCTAATTCCGTTGCTTCCGGCACATAAGACTGGATAAAAAGAGTACATTTTTTCGGGTCTAAACCTAAAGCCAAAAAGTCAATGGCTAATTGTTCAATTTGTTTCTTTTTATTATCAGCTGAACCAGCGCTTTCTGTTAAAGAATGTAAGTCAGCCAAAAAAAACAAGCAAGAGTTATTCTTATCTTCTTGTAAATTAATCCAATTTTTTACCGCCCCGAGATAATTTCCCAAATGAAGCTCCCCAGACGGCTGAATACCGCTCACTATTTTCATAGCAGGTAATGAAATTTCAAATAATATACAATTATTATACTGAAACTCACAATAATTATTTTATATAGACTTTATTTATAATACCAGGCTTTTTTTGGCGCCTTCGGCGCCTTTTGAAATTCTACTACCTGGCATATATTCTTATTTTACACCAAAATAAAGAAAAGAAAAAGCCCCACTCAAGCGAGGCCTTTATTACATATTTTTTTATATCTTACCGAACCCTTTCCCTAAAAAAAGTAATTATTCCTTTCATTTTCCACCTCCTTATTAAAATTCCAATAATATTTTATCACTAAATTAAAGATTTGTAAAGAACCGCTGCGTTTGTTTTTAACAAACGCAGCGGTTTTAAAAAACTTTTAACTTTTCACTTCTAACTTTAAACTTTCATTACATCTCCACAATAAACGGTAAAATCATAGGCCTGCGTTCAGTGCGTTTAAAAATATATTCCCCAATCTTATCACGCAAATTATCCTTCACATAAGCCCAGTTAGTGGTGCGGTCCTTAGAAGAAGTCTTACTAATAATATCTTTTACCAAATTATTAACCTCTCTAATGAATTCCTTGGATTCCTTTAAATAAACAAATCCGCGGGAATGAATTTCCGCTTCACCCTTCAATTGTCCGGATTCACCGTCAATCATGGCTACAATCACCAACATACCGTCTTGCGCCAACTGTGTTCTATCGCGTAAAACCACTTCACCCACATCACCCACGCCCAAACCGTCAACCATAACATAATTAGCCGGTACTTCACCATCAAATTTCATAGTATTTTTAGTCAGCTCTAAAATTTGACCATTATCAGCAATAGCAATACTACTCTTGGGCAAACCCAATTGCTCCGCCAAATCAGCATGCACTTGAAGCATAGAATATTGACCATGGATAGGCATAAAAAACTTGGGTTTAATCAAATTATGCATCAACTTCAAATCATCCTGCTGCGCGTGTCCACCAGCGTGAATATCCAACATTTTATAATGAAATACCTTGGCTCCTTGACGATAAAAATTATCTTTCAAATTTTGGACTGCCCGTTCATTGCCGGGAATCACCGAAGAAGAAAAAATAATAGAATCTCCTCTTTCAATCTTGAAATATTTATGCTCGCGATTCACTACTCTCATTAAAACCGCCCTGTCTTCTCCTTGAGAACCGGTGCAAATAATAGTAATTTGATTCCTATGCAAGGCTTCGGCTTCTTGTGGAGAAATAAGAGTGTTTTTCCCCACTTGTAGGTATCCCAAAGCTCTACTAATAGCTACAACATTTTTCATGGAAAAACCGTCAATTACCACCCGACGCCCAAATTTTTCCGAAAGCCAAATCAATTGTTGCACACGACCCACAAGAGAAGAAAAAGTGGCGGCAATAATTTTTCCTTGAGATTTTTCAAAAATCCTTTCTAAATCTTCATAGATATTCTTTTCGGAAATAGAATGCCCGGGCTCTTCCGCGCCGGTAGAATCAGCCATTAATAACAGAACTCCGCGTGAAGCTAATCTGGAAATCCTTCCTAAATCAACCGGTGGGTCAATAATCGGACTATAATCAAATTTAAAATCAGTCATATAAAAAATAGTGCCAACTTCCGTTTCTATGGCAAAGCATAATGAATCGGGAATATTATGATTTACTCTGAAAGGATGAATCTTAAAATGACCAAGATTAATAGTATCCAACTTGGTCGGGTCAATCACTTCTATCTTTAATTTAGGTTGATTGGGAAAATCGTCCTGACGCCTCAAAATAAGGGCGCGTGTCAAAGGGGCGGTATAAATCGGAGGATTACCCAATTTATTAATAACATAAGGAACGGCTCCGATGTGGTCAAGGTGGCCATGAGTAATAAAAACTCCGACTATTTTTTTTCTGTTTTTTTCCAAATATTCAATATTGGGAATAATAAAATCAATACCGGGCATGTCTTCTTCCGGAAAACGCAATCCGCAATCCATGACCACTATTTGATTTTTATATTCAATAAAACTCAAATTACGGCCTACTTCTCCGAGGCCTCCTAAAGAACACACTCTAATGCGTTCACCCGCTCCACCATCAATATTTCGATGTTGCGGTCTTCTATTTATAAACTTTCTTGGTGTTATCATACCAGGTAGTGAAATTTCAAATTATCTTATAGATATTAATGAAATTTCTTTATTTTTTATATTTATTATTTATTTGGACTTTATTCTTTGCCTATTGGTATAATCCGATATTTGGCGCCTTCGGCGCCACTTGTCGGGTAACATTCTTTACTCTGCTACGGGGCAAGTTCAAACCTTGCGGTATCGCAGGTGAAGTTGAACCCACACATCCTTACGAATACACAGCCCTAAACCGCGCGCGTATCATAAAAATTTTGTGCCGAGGGCGAGATTTGAACTCGCATGGACTTGCGCCCGCTAGCACCTGAAGCTAGTGCGTCTGCCAATTTCGCCACCTCGGCAAAATTTAATTTATTTTCTCAAATAATTTATCAACTGTTAAAAAATCTTTATATTTTTCCGGATGCAACAGAAAATCCAAATCTTTTAATGCTCTTGGTAATATTTTTGGCTTTATTTTTATTAATTTAGCAATCTTTTTATAATTCTCATTTCTTTCAAATTGCAATGCTCCTTTTTTATCTTTTAAGACGTAACAACAAGCGCCGTGGGCTTGAGCAAAAGAATCATACTGATTTTCTATTTTACTGCTCACCCAATTAGCTACCAATATTTCAGATTTTGTAACATTGATAGAAACCATGCTAAATCCCGGCAAAATTACCACTTGGTCACCCTTTTTGGCTTCAATTAAATAAGCTTCCTTAATTTCTAAAGGGTGGTCATCGTATTTTTGGCAGAGGAATAAAACCTGGCCTTCTATTACTTCATAGATTTCCGTTTCATTATTTTTATGATAATGACCGAAAGTTTTCGGAAATTCCCGACCAAGCATCTGAGGATAAATCAAGGTTAAATCTTTACGTAAACCGTCTTTTTCCTCCTCTCCCCTGCACACATCATAAACTACAAAATCCTGGGCTAAGGAATCATGAAGCACCGGCCTTAAATAACTCACCTTTTTACTTTCTACTCTGCCTTTTAAACAAAATCTCATACCAGATAGTGAAATTTAAAATAATATATAATCATTATTTAAAATTCACTGAAATTATTTTATTTAAACTTTATACCGTTGCCAGGTTATTTTGGCGCCTTCAGCGCCACTTGTCGGGTAGCGTGCTTTGCTCTACTACCCGGATTGGAAATTCTCATACCTGGCATATTAATAACAATTACTTGAAAACTCTTTTAGTTTTCAAAAACCAATGATTAACATCATAATAACGGTCGGATAAAGAATTAAGCTTGGACATATCGCCTAAATTCAAATCGGACAAGGAAACTGCAATATAATAAGGGTTAAAAAGGAAAATGGCCGGCGCATCGGAAAAAACAAAACTCTGGAACTTCTTTAAATCTTCAATTTGTTTTTCCGTGTCAAAAATTTGTCTTAATTCCTCTAAAACTTTATCAGCTCCGGAATTCTCATAAAGCGCCAAGTTAAAACCGGGATTAAGTTTCTGCGAAGAATGCCAAAAAGGAAATGGGTCGGGATTATAATTCAACATATTGCCAAAAATTAGAGCGTCATATACCCGCGGTTCCAAATAATTAGTCTGTAATTCTTTAGCGGGAACAATTTGGATTTCCACGCGACATCCGATTTTCGCCCACTGGTCCTTCAAAATACTGGCAGTTTCAATTAAACTGGCTGATTCCGGCACAATCAATCTAAAAGAAAAAGGTGTTAAAGTGTCTGAATTCTTAATTAATTTCTTTTCTAATACTCCGTCACCGTTACTGTCACTCCAACCGTTTTTAGCTAAAACATCATTGGCTTTTTCCAAAGAAAATTCCCAATTCAAACTCGGTTCATATCCAACCATATCAGATAAAATCGGACCAACCATCTCTTCTGATTTACCATTGAAAACTCTGGTAATCAATTCTTGACGGTCTGTAGCGTAATTTAGGGCGTATCTGACGTTCTTATCAGCCAAAACCTTAGAAATACTCTGGTTAAAGAATACGGCGTAATATCTGGCTAAACTAATGTTTTTCTCTCCAAAATTTCTGTCTATATTTTCCAAATTTTTACTGCTGATGCCGGCGTATAAATCAATTTGTCTGGAATTAAAAGCCTTAATGGTTTCTGGCTCACTTTTATAAAATTTGACCGTGTAAGAATCCAGATAAGAACGCCCCTGAAAATAATTTTCATTGACCTTAAATTTATAATAATTAATAAATCCGCTTTTGCTTTTTTCAAATTTTTCAAAAACAAACGGACCGGTGCCAATAGGCTGAAAATTATAATCAGACAAATATAAATTCGCTAAAGGAATACCGGTAATTTTTTCATCAAAAATATGCGCTGGAATTATTTTTTGTTTTAAATTTTCCTCAAAAAATGAATAAGGATTTTTTAATTCAAAAATGACGGTATATTCATTAAACTTTTGCACTTCCACGCCTTGCCAAGCAGTGGATGAGCTACGGCTTTCCGGGTTTTTAATGGCTTTAATAGTAAAAATAACATCGTCAGCAGTAAATTTTTCTCCATCGTGCCACAAAACATCTTGTCTCAAACGCACTATCCATTTTTTCCCATCTTCACTTTTTTCTACTGCTTCAGCTAAATCATTGATAATTCCACCAGCTCCATCACTTTTTACTAAACCATTAAAAACTAGAGAGCTCAAATCTTTATCCACATCACTTTGAGCCAAGATAGGATTCAAACTGATTGGTTGTCCAACAATACCCTCTTTTAAATCTCCGCCACTTTTAGGTGTTTTAACAGTATTGACAAAATACCATTTGGTTATCAAAAAAACAGAGCAAATAACTATAAAAATTGCCGCAATTTGAAAAATTTTTCTCTCTTTTGATGTTAATACGCTCCAAAAATTTCTCCAATAGGAACGAGAAAAAAGGTTTTTAATCTCCATAAAGATTATAATCCAAAGAAAGTTTTCCGATTAACCAAAAATTAATTGGAAGAACTTAAAAGAAATATAGCTATGCTTGATATAAATAATAGCGCAGCCAAAATAATAGTACTTCTAAAAATAAGTGTTTCAAAACCTCGGCGTTTATGATAAAACTCTCCCTGTCCGCCCCCGCCGCCAAAAAGTCCGCCTAATCCGGAGCCACGTTGCTGCAACAAAACAGCCACAATTAAAAATATGGAAACAATAATTTGAATAATTTCTGCAATGCTCTTTAAAGACATAATTTTTTCCCAGTAAAGAAATTTTCATCCGCCAACTGGTGGATTGAAATTATACTATCCTGGTTTTTTAATCCCCTCTCTTCGCCAAATGAAAGGCAAAGTTAATCAACGAAATAATCAAGGTCGCCCAAATCAACGCCCAACCAACTGGAATAACCAAATTAGCCGGAAAGATTTGTGTGACTGCCCATAAAATCAGAGCATTCAACAATAAACTCGCCAAACCAAGGGTCAAAACAATTAAAGGACCAAAGAAAAATTTCAATATCGGCTTTACTAATACATTCAAAATTGCCAAAGCAGCCGCCACCTCAGCTAAGATTAACCAACCTCCGCTAAAACTGACACCTGGCACAAATTTAGCAATAACCCAGATACCCAGACCATTAACCAAAATTTGGATGATGAACTTAGAAATAAGCTTAAACATTGTTTTTATCTTAGCAAAAATACTGGGAAAAAGCAAATTAAGCTACAATTTGATTTTCGGTTTTTCCCTTGAAAACAATTAATTTATAACCGATAAAATTCCAAACCATATAAACCACGGTAGCAATCAACTTAGCAACATTTTCCCAAACCTGCGGACTCAAACTAAACGCGGGTTCCATAACGGTGGTAAAAAACCATAAAATAGCGCTATTCAATAAAAATCCGATAATGCTCACGGTAAAAAATCTCAAAAACTCTCCGGCTACTTTCTTACTTCCACTTTGGAATGTCCAATATTTATTCCAAAAATAACTATTAATATTAGCCGCCAAAAAAGAAAAAACGTTAATTAAAATCAAAGACATACCGGAATACACATGAAAAGTATAACTGAGCAAATTTAAAACAGCGAAATCTAATAGAGTATTTAAAACCCCGATTAAACCATATCTTACAAATTGATTAAAAATCTGAATTTTTCTGCCAATGATATTAGCGACAAAAACTCCAAAAACGCAAAGAACAGGTAAAATAACCAACAAGGCCCAACGCCATTGCCAATAATTTTGTAAAATGCCTAAATTCATCCAAACCGGCCAAATTAACCAGGCAATTAATTCTCCGACTACTAACGCGATAATTAAATCTTTTTTGTTCATACCAGGTAGTGAAATTTCAAATAATATATAATCATTATTATTGAAATTCACAAAAATTATTTTATTGCGACTCTATACTTAATACCAGGTTATTTAGCGCGAAGCGCTTTTTGAAATTCTACTACCTGGCATGTTTTAAAAAACAAAGCGCGACAAAAAATATTTGCGACTCCGACGCTTCGGTCAGAGCACTTGTTTTTCTAAGCTCATACTTCGCTAAGAAAAACTATGTGCGGGCCCACTCCGATTCGAACGGAGAACTTCGATTTTGGAGATCGACATTTTACCATTGAAACTATGGACCCCAATAGAAACGGGTCAATCCCCGTTCCCCCTACTTCTTGGTTTCTTTATGAATCGTATGAGCTTTGCACTTTTTACAATGTTTTTTTAATTCCACTTTCTTTTCCACTGTTTTTTTATTTTTAGTGGAATAGTAATTAACATTCTTGCATTTAGCGCATTGTAATTTGATTAATCTGTCTTGTGACATATGCCAATTTAACTTGCGAGCGTAGTGAGCAACTGTTAAATTGAGCACCCCGCCCTCTATTATTAAACAAAAACTAAATCTTTTCCGAAATAATTATATCTATACCACCACCCTAAATTTCGACAGCCTAGAGGGCGGGGTAAAGGTTTTGTAACTTCTCAGCCTTCGGCTTCGCAGACAAAACTCTTTAGAGCCAATGACCAGACTTGAACTGGTGACCTACCCCTTACCATGGGGTTGCTCTACCAACTGAGCTACATTGGCGATAAAAATTGAAAATGTAAATATCAAAAATAAAAATTTAAATTACCATAAAAAAATATTTTATTAACTGACCCCTATTTCGTTATTTTTCCATTTTGATTTTTAAATTTTGAATTTACTATGTGGGTAGGGCAGGATTTGCACCTGCGTAGGCCAGTGGCCGCCAGATTTACAGTCTGGTGCGTTTGACTACTCCGCCACCTACCCGTTAAACAATAATTACCTCTTCGTTTACCCTGCCACCTTTATATCTGAGCCATCTCCCAGATTTGGACTGGGGACCTATTTACCCCCACACCTTTAGAGCCGAAGAGAGGAATCGAACCCCCAACCTTCGCTTTACAAAAGCGCTGCTCTACCATTAAGCTACTTCGGCACCAAAGGTGAGGGGGCTAGCAAAACAGTTGCTCTACCACTGAGCTAAGATGGCAAAGGTGGTGGGATAAGCAAAAGCACTTACTCCCTGCCTACCGACAGGCAGGTACCATTGAACTACTTGGGTAAATATTGCCTAATTTATACCTTACTCTTTTTTTTCTTTTTTGTCTGCTCTATAATTTCAGCCTCCGGTTCTAAATCAAATTTTTTAATAATATCTTCCCGTCCAATAACCAAAACCTCAACTTCATCATCCCCATTCTCTATATTTTCCTGACTCGGCAATAATTCATCAATAGTTTTATCAACTCCGGCAATTAAATCAATCTCTTCTTTAATATCCTCCGGAGTTTGAACTTCCTGCACATCAACGGAATCTACTATTTCTTTATCTACCGCATTATCATCGGCCTTAAAAATAGATTTTGGTTTAGCATGACTTTTTAACGTGTCCAAATGCCTCTGAAGATAAGTATCAATCTTCATTAAAATTATTCTGGAGCGTCTGATAACTTTCTCCAAGAAACTATTTACCTTCGCATCTATTTTTTCAATGGGAATCTTACGACTTAATTTACGTCTTTTCTCCAACGACGATTCCACCTCGGATACACGAACTTCTTCATCTTTTACTTTTGGCAAATTCTTAATAATCAGCCAGATAATCAGGCCGAAGCAAAACAATAGTATAATTTGCGGAATTAAAGAAAACATATCTAACTTAATGACTAATTCCCAATACCTAATGTCAACTCAAGTTCCATCCGCCTTCGCCAGTTGGCGAATGACGGAATAAATCTAAACAATATTTTGACATTAGAACTTAGCCCGCCTTTACCAATTGATTTAATATTGGATATTAGGATTTTGACATTTTATATTATATCACTAAATTTCAAAACGTGAAAATCTCAATACTTTGATATTTTCACCGGTTTTGGAGATATAACCTTTGATGAAATCCCCAATGGTTTGATTAGGGTCTTTCACATACGCTTGATTCAACAAGCAAAGCTCGGTAAATTTTTTCTTTAATTTCCCTTCTATAATTTGCTCAACTATTTTTTCCGGTTTTCCGGAACCCTTCATTTCTTCTTTTGAAAGTTCTCTTTCTTTATTTTTAAACTCTTCGGAAATATCTTCTTCACTCACAAATTCCGGGGACATAGCTGCGATTTGCAAACATAATTCATGAGCTAATTCTTTAAATAATTCATTTTTAGCCACAAAATCAGTTTCACAACGCAAATCTAACAAAACACCAACTTGACCATTGGCATGAATATAAGACTCAATCAAACCGCTTTTTGTTGCTCTTCCGACTTTCTTTAAAGCCGTGGCTTGTCCTTTTCTCTTAAGAATTTCCTTAGCTTTTTCTAAATCACCTTTGGTTTCATCCAAGGCGGCATTACATTCCATCACTGAAGCGCCGGTTTCATCTCTTAATTGTTTAACGATATTAATGTCCATTTTTTAACAATACAATTTTATTTCTTTTCTACGACGATTTTTTGTTTATTTTCATTATAAGCTGAAACTAATTGATTAAGAATATAATCTACACTAGAACGGGTATGATCGCTGGCAATAACGGGATAATCAATCATTCTTGGGTCAGAATCAGTATCAAGAATGCCTATCATCGGAATATTAATTTTCTTTGCTTCCCTCACTGCTGTTTCATGCAATTTGGTATTAACTACTAATAAAGCATCGGGCAATCTATCGCATTTATCCAAACCCTTAAACATTTCGGATAAATCAATGATTTCTTTTTGAAAATTAATTCTTTCCTTCTTAGTATATTTCTGCAAATCACCTTTGGCATCTTTTTCTCTTAAATCACGTAGATATTTCAAACGCATATAAACCGTTTTAAAATTAGTGAGAAATCCGCCAATCCATTTATTAATTACAAACCAGCAATTAGCCTTTTCTCCGGCTAATTGGACTAAATCTCTCACCATGGGATTAGTGCCGACAATCATCAGCATTTTACCCTTCTGACTTAAATCGGCGATAAATTTTTTGGCTTCCTCCAATTGGTCATAAGTTTTTTCCAAATCAATGATTTCTAAACCATTTTTAGCTCCGGCAATATACTGTTTCATGCGCGGATTAGTTTTAGAAGTGCGATGACCAAAATAAACGCGGGCTGTAATCATATCCCGCAAAACTTGATTTTTTTCCTGTGAATTTTCGTTCGTATTTGAATTATTGTCTATATTTAACATATCTAATATTTTATTGAAAAATAGGAAAAAAGCAAGCCCCGCACCTTTTATGAATAATATTTTCGGGGTTTATCTCGCACAAAAAAGCGAGATAAACCAAATTCATAAAAGGTGCGGGACAAGGCCCAATCACTCATACTAAGGTTGCTTTTTTTCAAGTTTTATACTAAAATAGAAAATATGCCCAGTATGAGAATTCCCAATTGGCTTTAGCCATACATTGGTTTCTCTGAATGGGTATTAATTTATAATAAGTCTCGTTTAATTATATAAATAAAGGATTTTCTAAAGCCTATAACAATATTTGGAAATTCCTCTACTGGATATGAAAAAAGATATACATCCAAAATATTACGATAAATCAAAGGTTAAATGCGTTTGTGGCAACAGCTTTGAAGTAGGTTCTACTCAGGAAAAAATTCAAGTGGAAATTTGCTCACATTGTCATCCTTTTTACACCGGTAAAGAAAAAATGATTGATACCGCCGGAAGAGTAGAAAAATTCAAACAACGTGTTGCTAAAAAACAAGAATTAACCAAAAAATCTAAAAAAGCCAAATAATTATTATGGCCGAGGAGATAAATAATGTTATTGTGGAAATTAGAGCCGGAGCTGGCGGCGAAGAGTCGGCTCTTTTTGCGTTTGAACTTTTTAGAATGTATCAAAGATATGCCACCAGAAAAAATTGGCAAATGACTATGTTGGATTCTAATAATACTTCCATTGGAGGAATTAAAGAGGTGAGTTTTGAAATTTCTGGAATGGGCGCTGATGTCTTAAAAAACGAAGCGGGTGTTCATCGCGTTCAAAGAGTGCCAGAAACAGAAAAATCAGGCAGAGTGCACACCTCCACCGCTACCGTGGCTATCTTAGCTAAACCTAAAAATATTGTTTTTCAAATTAATCCCCAAGACTTAGAAATCACTTTTTGTAAATCATCCGGCGCCGGCGGACAAAATGTTAATAAAGTAGAAACAGCGGTAAGAATCCTACACAAACCCAGTGGTGTAGTGGTAGCTTGCCAAAACGAACGTTCTCAATTTAAAAACCGCGAAAAAGCCATGGAAATTTTACAAGCCAGATTATATGAAGCCAATTGGAATGCCAGCCAAGGAAAACTTTCTGATGAACGCAGACAGCAAATCGGCACCGGTGACCGTTCAGAAAAAATTAAAACTTATAATTTTCAACAAGATAGACTCACTGACCATCGTTACAAAAAAAACTGGCATAACTTGGAAAAAATTATGGAAGGAGATTTAGACCAAATATTTCAGTATTATCAACAAAACGCTAATCAAAAAACCGCCTAAAGCGGTTTTTTGATTTAAATTCAAAATGTAAATATCAAAGTGTAAAAT
>CAZTRS010000005.1:0-20486 GCA_964616795.1 uncultured Candidatus Saccharibacteria bacterium | reverse complement strand
TGTGTTGGGTGTGTTTGGTGGTTTTTGGTATTAATAATTTTGACGACGAAAAAACAAGCACTAAAACCTTCAATTCTTTTATGTTCAAATTGCAAGAACAGATGAAAATAATAAAAAATTATCCAGAAATTTCCGAAGATATAAGAGAAAAAATAGAAACATTTAAAGAATCTCTTGAGAAAAAAGGTTTCATTAAAAAAGAGCTCCCCAAAGGAGGAAAAATTACTAACCAAAAATAATATGGAAGAAAACAAAAATATCATTAATATAGACGAATTCAAAAAGGTTGATTTACGCGTCGCCAAAGTATTAAAAGCGGAAAAAATAGAAAATTCCGATAAACTTTTACGCTTAGAAATTGATTTAGGTTTTGAACAACGTCAAATCTTAGCCGGCATTGCCCAACAATATCAACCGGAAGAAATAATCGGCAAACAAATCATTGTCGTGGTTAATTTAGCCCCAAGAATGCTTCGTGGCTTGGAAAGCAACGGAATGCTCTTAGCTGCTTCCGATTCCAATGGCCAAATCTCACTTCTTACGCCCCTTAAAGAATCCGAGCCTGGAGCCAAAATTAACTAACCCCCAATAGAAATTCGTTTATGACGACATTTTAATCAATAACCCCAAAGCCATCTCACCTACGGCTCTAACTACTCTTTTAATGAGACTATGCTCAATTTCTAACGGAGTAAATTATCCACTATTGACTTATCATATCAATCCATTACACTGTAAAAATATAATATAAATTTTAAATTCCCAAAGGTCGAAATTAACCAAAGGAATTATGACTATAACGGAATTAGATAAAAAAACATTAATCCTCAATAAAAAGGAAGAGGATGACGAATTGGACGATGAGGATTTAGAATCAGCGGAAGAAAAGCCCAAAAAAGGCAAAAAATCCGATGATGAAAAAGACTTGGACACAGATGACGATGAAGAAGATATGGATTTATATGAGGGAGAAGACGAATTTTACGGACAAGATTTAAAATTGGACGCGGAAGAAGAGGAAGAAAACGAAGAATTTTAAGAATTTCCAAAAAACGAACCGGCTTGGCTGGTTTGTTTTTTTATGCCCAGTACGATAATTTAAAAATCGGGTAGCAGAGCAAAGCGCGCTATCCAATAAGTGGCGCTAAAGGCGCTAAAAATATTCTAAAATAGGTATCAACTCAATAAAAACACCTAATTGACACCAAAATAATCATTCTATCTTATTTGAAATTTCACTACCTGATATGTTATACTTTTAAATACCAGTATGATTCACAAAAAATCTTTAAAAAATTTAGCAAAAACCGGCCGTTTTATTAAACATCCCAAAAAATTCCATAAAAGATTCGGAATAAGGGAAATTTTTTTACTTATTTTAGGGCTTATCGCCACAGGCGGCATTGTTTTGGGCGCTTACACAATTTATCTTTTCCAAACCTTGCCTAATCCGGAAAATTTCGGAGACAGAATAGTGGCTCAAACTACTAAAATTTACGACCGCGCCGGAGAAACATTGCTTTATGAAATCCATGGCGACGAAAAAAGAACCATTCTTACTTTAGAAGAAATACCCAAACACGTTAAAGAAGCTATTTTAGCCGTTGAAGACGCGGAATTTTATAATCATCCGGCTTTTGATTGGCGCGGAATAGTGCGCGCTTTTATCAGTAATCTAAAAACTGGGACAATGTCACAAGGCGGCTCTACTATTACTCAGCAATTGGTAAAAAATGCTTTTCTCACCAATGAAAAGACTTATATTAGAAAAATCAAAGAAGTAATTCTAGCCATTAAAATGGAAAAGAATTATTCTAAAGATAAAATTTTAGAACTTTATTTAAACCAGGTGCCTTTCGGCTCTAATGCCTATGGCATCCAAGCGGCTAGTCAAAATTACTTTGGCAAAGATGCTAAAGATTTAACTATTGCTGAATCAGCTGTTTTAGCAGCTATACTTCAGGCTCCCACTTATTACTCCCCTTTTGGTAATCACAAACAAGAATTACTAGACAGAAAAGATTATGCTTTAGAAAGAATGCGACAATACAATTATATTGATGAACAAGAATTAAAAATCGCCAAAAAACAAGAATTAGAATTCACACAAAAATTTGACGGCATTCGCGCCCCGCACTTTGTCATGTTTGTTAAAGAATATTTGGAAGAAAAATACGGAACAGAATATGTAGAAACCGGCGGATTAAAGGTTATCACCACTTTAGATTGGAATTTACAACAAGTGGGAGAAAAAGTAGTGGCTGAAGGAGCACAAAGAAACGAAGACTTATACAATGGTAAAAATGCTGCATTAATCGCTCAAGACGCCTCTACCGGACAAATCTTAACTATGGTTGGCTCTCGTGATTACTTTAACATAGAAAATGAGGGCAATTTTAATGTTATCACCGGACATCGCCAACCTGGCTCATCCTTTAAACCCTTTGCCTATCTCACGGCTTTTCAAAAAGGATACACTCCCGATACCGTTATTTTTGATTTAAAAACAGAATTTAATCCTGATTGTCCGGCTGATGCCAGTCAAGAAAAAGACCGCTTTGGCTCTATTTGTTATCATCCCAGTAATTATGACCATATTTTCCGTGGACCAGTTGATTTGCGTCATTCTTTAGCTCAATCAGTAAACGTATCAGCCGTCAAAGTAACTTATCTAGCCGGATTGAGCAATGTTATTCAAACAGCGCAAAAATTAGGCATTACCACTCTCACTGATTTGAATAATTATGGCTTATCTTTGGTTTTGGGCGGTGGCGATGTTCGGCCATTAGAAATGGCTGAGGCCTATTCGGTATTTGCTCAAGACGGAAAAAAACACAAACAACAGGCTATTTTAAAGGTGGAAGATTCCAAGGGGAATGTTTTGGAAGAATACAAAGATGAAGCAGAAGAAGTTTACAATCCTCAATATATCAGAATGATTAATGATATTTTATCCGATAATGAAGCCAGGTTAGGATTATTTAGTCCCGGTAATTTATTAGAAATTCCCGGACACCAAGTAGCAGCCAAAACCGGTACTACTCAAGATTATCGCGATGCCTGGACTTTCGGTTATACCCCCTCTTTGGTGGTTGGCGTCTGGGCTGGCAATAATGATTTTACCACAATGACACCCGGTGGTGGCAGTATTTTAGCGGCTGTGCCAATGTGGCATAATTTTATTGTAGAAGCCTTAAAAAACAAACAACCAGAAACTTTTCCCAAAGCAGAAATTCCTAAAACTAATAAACCAATTCTTGATGGACAATACATAGCCAACCTTAAAATAGGCGACACCTTGTTTCCTCAAATTCACAATATTTTATATTGGGTAAATAAATCAGACCCGCAAGGGGCAGTGCCGGAAAATCCTTCGGCCAATGACGGACAATTTGATAATTGGGAAGCGCCCATATCAAATTGGATTCAAATTAATATTCCTAATCCTGGTATTTATAATCTGCCAATCCCTGCTGGATATGGAGAAATTGTCGGCAATGACAACAAACCCATTGTCACTATCGCTTCTCCAACCAACGGCTCTTATTTAATCACCCCACATATTTCAGTTTTAGCGCAAATTAAAACATCGGTTGGCGTAAAATCAATTAAAACCTACTTCAATGATATTTTAATTATGGAAACAACTAATTTTACCGGCGATACTTATCATGTTCAATTCATTCCCCAATCCACTGAAGCGCAGAATAAAATAAAAGTGGAAGTACGAGATAAACTAGACCAATTAACAGAAACATCAATTATTATATTTAAACAGTAATAAATAACAAAAAACAGACCGCCCAAGGCAGTCGGTTTTTTTGAATACTAAGAAATAATTCTCACCTTCTTTATTTTATATCCTTCTTTTTCCAGAAAAAACTTTAATTCTTCCTGAAAAAAATGGAGCTCATTAGCTTCTACGGCATTACGCGCCTGAATCATCAAGCTGCCATTAAAATAATTAATAGCCTCGGCTCTGATATTTTTAATTTGTTCTTTTAAAAATTTCTCGGTTAAAGAACGAATTTCCAATTCATCAAATTTCTTTCTTAAGCCCAAGTTATTAAGTTTTTTTCTAATAATACCTTTAATTCCGTACATAGATTGCCTAATTTTTACGCAATGACTTTAATTCCTCTTTAACAACTTTCCTATCATCCCAAGGTATTTTTTGTCCGTTTTTAACAACCATCATCTGCTCTGAACCCTTACCGGTAATTACTAAAATATCTCCTGAAGAACAATTTTTTAATGCAGCGCGAATAGCATCTCTTCTATCCTCAATCATTTTGGGATTTTTTTGAGATAATTTAACGCCCACAGCCACATCTTCCATGATTTTCCTTGGGTCTTCATCATAAGGGTCTTCATTGGTAATAATAATTTCATCACAAAATTGAGCCACAACTTTCCCCATGGCCGGTCGTTTCCATTTATCCCTACCCCCACCCGTGGCGCCCAAAACACAAATCAATCTAGACTTGTCGTTTAATCCTTTCTTCAATGAAGAACAAACAGCGTTTAAAGAATCGGGCGTATGCGCGTAATCAATAAAAACTTTGAAATCATGATTAGTCTCAATTTCCTCCATTCTACCAGGTAATCCGTCAAACTTAGCCAAAGATTCTTTAATGGCAGATAAAGGGATATTCAAAGATTTAGCAATAGCAATAGCGCATAAAATATTATCCAAATTGAAATCTCCTCTTAATGAAGAATGCATTTCCACCCCATCTAAATGCAAATCAATTCCCTGACTGAAAATATGATAATTATCGGGTCTAACCACCATATCTACTCCATTTTTATCATGACAATCAGTGCAAAAACCAATCTTTTTTTCAGCCCAATGATTTAAAAAATAATCAGCTGATTTATCATCCAAATTTACCACGCTTATTTTTTTAATATGGGTTTCAAATTGACCCCGACGGTCGCTAACAGGCATTTTTTTTCTGCGAGAATCCAGTTTAATAAACAATTCTTCCTTAGCTTGTCTGTATTTTTCAAAAGAATTATTATGCGCTTCCAAATGTTCGGGTTGTAAATTAATCATAGCGGCCACGTCAAAATCTATAAACCGATGACGATGTTGTTTAATGCCTTCGGAGGTGACTTCTAAAATAACATACTGACAATACTTTTTCTTAGCATGAAAAAGAAATTTCTGAAGAAACATTCTGCCGGGCATGGTCATTTTTGAATTATTAGACCAACTTTTATCCCCTATTTTAAAACGCAAAGAATTAGCCATGGCTGTTTTTTTCCCCATGGATTCTAAAAAAGCATTCAATAATTCCGCCACCGTAGTTTTACCCTTAGTACCGGTAATACCGATAATTACGGCATTTTTCCCGGGAAATCCATAAAATAACGCCCCTACAAAAACCAAACAATAATGATATAAAGAAATTACAAAATCGGGAGTTATTTTTTTAATAAATTTTTTGATTTGATAAATCATCATATTTTTTTACCCAATAACTTTATGGCCTCTTTTAATCGTTTATCCGAATCTGATACTTCCTCTGATATTTTTCTCATAGCCTGTCTAATTGCATTTTTATCATAACCCAACCCCACCAAAGCATCTTCTAATTCTAAATCGCTCTCTAACTTTGAAGCACCAGTTCCTTCTTCGGCTAATTTAGATTTTAATTCCAAAATAATTCTCTCTGCTGTTTTCTGACCAATCCCGGGAGCACGATGTAAAAAATCAGCTCTACCGGAAATAATCGCAGTTTTTAAATTTTCCACAGAACTCAAACCAATCAAACCCAAAGCTGTTTTCGGTCCAATACCGGAAACAGAAATTAACATCTCAAATAATTCCATTTCTTCTTTTTGTAAAAACCCATATAATTCCATAGCATCTTCCCTAACATGATGATGAAGATATAATTTTATTTTTTCTCCTATTTTCGGTAATTGCGAATTTGTTTCTTGAGAAACAAAAATACGAAAACCAAATCCTTGATTTTCTATCACAATAAATTTATCGTTCTTTTTTACTAAAATTCCCTCAATAGAATAAAACATATTGCTTATATAATCTCATTCGGAAAAAAGATTATATATTTAATAATATCTAATCTTTTTCCTCATTTCTATTATACTACATCTCTTAATGGCTTACAAAAGCCAATATTGACCCCGCACCTTTTATGAATATAAATCCCCCTTCTGTCCATTTTCTCTGATAAGCGAAAATGGACAAATTCATGAAAGGTGCGGGGTTGACAGAAAAGTAAGAATGATTACAATTGAAATCAGAAGACTTAATACTTTAAAACGGAGGCAAAAATGCTGAAAAAGAATCGCGAAAACATATTAATTTTATTCGCCTTTATGCTCTTGATACTTATCCTCATTTTTTACATATGTCCCATAATTACAAAATTCATTACCCAACAATCGCTAGGAAGAATTCTCCTTCAAAATTAGACGCCTAAAAAGAAGCGGACTTTCAACGCTTCTTTTTTATCCGTCACTAAATTGAACCAATTTAAATCATTGACTTTTCAATCAATTTCATATAATATAATATATAAATAAGTTAATTTACTACTATGCCAATAACAAAATCAGCTCATAAGGCTTTAAGACAATCAAAAAAACGTCATATTGCCAATAAAGAAAAAATGACCGAATTAAAATCGGTTATTAAAGATTTCAAAAAAATGGTGGTCAACGGAAAAATTAAAGATGCTAAAAAACAATTAAATGTCGTTTTCAAAAAATTGGATAAAGCCGCCAAAATCAACGTTATTAAGAAAAATAAGAGCAGCCGATTAAAATCCCGATTATCCAAATTGCTCAATAAAAACACTAAATAGAAAAATAAAAGGAGCTGACACGAGTCATCTCCTTTTTTATTTGAGCCATTTACTGGCTTTTTTCTTCTGCCGCCAGTCTGGCGGCAGCTAAAATGTCTTCATACCCCTGCTCTTTTTCTTTCTGAGTAGCAGCGCTTTCTTTCATTTTCACATTCATATAAAGATGCTGCAGAGTATTTTGGGCCTTGACCATATTATCCGGGTCATTTCCGGCTTTTTCATACAAAACAAAAGATTCGGCGAAATATTTGATGGCATTATCAATATCCTGAATTTTATTGCAAAGAATGCCCAAGTCAAAAGCGATTTTAGGTAATTTCTGAAGTTGATAAGAATCTTTTAGAAATTCTAAAGCTTTGATATCATCGCCTTTCTTGGCGTAAATATAACCAATGGTCTTAGCTAATTCAGCGCTGGATTTAACGGCAAACAATTTTTCATAGACGACCAATGCTTCATCAATTTTATCCTGCTTAACAGATTCGTTAGCTAAAAACAAAACTAGATCAGCAGAAGCCTTTGATTGATCAGTCGTAAGTGATTCAAGCGCTTTATCAAAAGATTCCATCATTTTCTCTGGAGTGGCAAATAATATCTTTGCCTGCAAACGAAGAGCTGGGGCAATATAGATTATATCTGAACGGGATTCCTTAAACTTTTCTTGAAATGGCTTGGCTAATTCAATGAGTGCATTAGCATAATCATAAGCCTTTTTCATATCAACATTAGTCACATAATAAGAATTGGCTAATGATAAAAAAACTTTGAACTTTTCCAAATCTTCCATATTCGGCAATGCCCTTAAGGCTTTTTCACCGTATTCAATAACCTTATCGTATTTGGCAAGCTGATAAGAAGTAGCTACTAAATTAGAATAAAGCAATTGTGTCATTTGGTCATTCTGGTCACCATATTCAATGTAAAGCTCTTCAGTTTTTGTCAATTTCACATTAAGGTCTTTTTCCGAAACAATAATCATCCACTTATCCATCGCCTCTTTGGCTTGCTTCCTACTCACAGAAAACAACATTGTAAAACTTAACATCAACACAATCAAACAAGTGATTTTCTTCATTTTCTCCTCCATTTTCAGTTTTTAAATCTCCTTTTTTATTCTAGTCTTTCCAAACTATTTGTCAAACAAAAAACAACCGAATAAAATCGGTTGTTTTTATATACGCGCAGTCGACCAGATTTGAACTGGCGGTCTCCTCCGTGACAGGGAGGCGTGTTAACCAGGCTACACCACGACTGCATTTACATTAAACTATTTTAATGCTTTCTCTTAAAATCAACTTCAAACAACGTTTTCCTGGATCAGTTTTAAAATATCTTTCTCTTCTTAAAGCATCAGTTTTTTATAAAAAATATTCACAAAAAATCAATTTAAATGGTCTTCTAAAGACAATGCTTTTAGCATGTCCATGAAAATGATCCGTTAAGCGTTGTTTAAGATTACTTGATGAACCAATATATAATTGGCCATCTTTTAAACTATATAAAACATAAACACAATCTTGTAATTTAGACATTGAGTTTTTGTTTCTTATAGGAACATCATAGCGGTGAAGCAGAGCTAAACCACGCTTCACCGCCATGAAGTGTGTCTGCTTGCAGACTCTACTTCATGGTCGCGGGGCTAGGAATTGCACCCAGGCCTCAAGGTTATGAGCCTTGCGAGATACTACTTCTCCACCCCGCTGAGAATTATTCTAACACAAATGTTTTTTCTTTTCAAGAAAAAACGTATTTTATACTTAATTTCTCAATATTAAGTATTATTGAAATATTCCTGAATATTTGCTAAAATCAATGAATAATAAGGTAGATATTCAGGCCGATGTAGCTCAGTGGTTAGAGCGAAGCATTCATAACGCTTAGGTCGGAGGTCCGATTCCTCCCATCGGCACCAATATTATGACTATAAAAGAAAACAAAAAAAGAAATTATATTGTAGCGCACGATCCTAAGAGCGATGAATTATTGTTGGAAATAAAAGACAGAAAAGATGTTAATGGAATGAGATTGCAAAAATTATTGAATTTACCTGATTTATCCAGAAAAGAAAACTCCCCGCTTAAATTTATTGTGGATAAAATCGTGACTATGACAGAATTCAAAAATTTTGACATAATCACTACTCCAGAAATTGTGAGCGTCAGAGATATTTTTGACCTTTTAAACGCGCCCCTAAACCATCCCAGCAGA
Source organism: uncultured Candidatus Saccharibacteria bacterium (assembly GCA_964616795.1). Classification (GTDB taxonomy): domain Bacteria; phylum Patescibacteriota; class Minisyncoccia; order UBA6257; family JAAZHW01; genus DAONDV01. Next base: position 11,439 of record CAZTRS010000005.1, on the reverse strand, counting down.
AAAGAAACTGATACTTATTATGTAAATAAAGACTATGTTTTACGCACTCAAACAACGGTAATGTGGACTTTTTATCTACAAAGACCAGAAGTAAAAAAACAATTAGAAGAATACGGTAAACTTGGTCTTTTGAGTTTCGGAAAAGTCTTTAGAAAGGATGAAATAGATAAAAACCATTTTCCAGCTTTTCATCAAGTAGATGGGCTTTATTTATGTAAAACCGAAGATAAAAAAATTGGATTAAAAGATTTACAAGATATTCTTGAGGGTATTGCTAAAAATATTTTTGGTGAATCTGCTAATTACAGATTTTTACAAGACACCTTCCCTTTTACAGACCCCAGTACTCAAATTGAAGTGCAAAGAGGCAATGACTGGATAGAGATAGTGGGAGCAGGCGTGGTTCATAAACAAGTTCTTGCTAATTTAGGTATTGACCCAAATATTTATAATGGCTGGGCTTTTGGCTTTGGCTTAGAAAGATTGGCTATGATTAAAAACAATATCCCTGATATTAGAATCTTTTGGTCAGAAGATCCGAGAATCACTAAGCAATTCACCGACATTGATAGCCAATATCAGGAGGTAAGTAAATATCCCATGACTTATCGAGACATATCCTTTATCGTATCAAAAGAAACAAGCTTAAATAATTACTATGAAATTATCAGAGATTGCGCTGGTAATTTAGTAGAAGAAGTAAAGTTATCTGACAAATACGAGAATAAAGAAAAATTTGGAGAAGATAAAATCAGCTATACTTTCCATATTGTTTATCGTTCCCCGGAAAGAACTTTGACTAACGAAGAAGTGAATGTCATTCAAGAAAAAATTCAAGAAAAAACAATTAAAGAATTAAACGCGAAAATAAGATAAAAATCACAATATATTAAAATCTAATTTAAAAAATCCGCCGAAAAGGTGGGTTTTTAAACTAATTATCCTATTTATAAATAAATTATGAAAATTTGATATTATTTAAAATTTGTGGTAAAATTTAATCATGAAATTAATTGTCGCCCTCGGTAATCCGGGCTCAAAATTTAAAAATACCCGACACAACGCCGGCGTCATGATTTTAGAAAGCTGGTTCAAAAACCAGAATTTTAACGACTTGGAAAACAACAAAAAACTGGAAGCCATTATCTCCAAAAATGAAGACTTGATTATCGCCTTTCCTCAAACTTTTATGAATGAATCGGGCAAAGCAGTAGCTAAGATAGCCAAACAAATGGATGTCAAACCCAATAACATTTTAATTCTTCATGATGACTCGGATTTATTCATCGGTGAATATAAAATGCATTTCAAACGCGGTTCAGCCGGACATAAGGGTGTGGAATCAATCATGGACCATTTAAAAACCGAGGATTTCTGGCGTTTACGCATTGGAATTAGACCAAAAACAGCCGGTTCCAGACAAAAATCAGAAAATTTCGTCTTAAAGAAATTCAGTCTTAATGAATTAAAAATTATTCGCAATCTCGTTGAAGAGGTCTCGGAATCCATCCAAAAATGGCTCATGGGGATAAGTTGTTAATTACTTGTTTATTCTTTTTTCTTTATTTTCAAGGTACAATGAAACTTAGAAAGATGAGTTTCATTTTTTTCTATGACTGAAGCAAAAAACCAAATCAATAAAATACCGCCACAAAATATTGAAGCTGAACAATCGGTTTTAGGCAGCTTAATGATTGATAGAGACGCTATTATTAAAATAGCTGATTTTTTGCAACCGACTGATTTTTATAAACCCGTTCATCAAAAAATATACGAGGCCATGCTGGATTTGTATCAACGTCATGAACCGATTGATATTCTAAGTTTGCCCAATCGTTTAAAAGATAAAAATTCTTTGCAAGAAATCGGCGGAGTTTCTTATCTAACTTCGCTCACCAATATGGTACCCACTGCCTCCAATATCGTTTCTTACGCTAAAATCGTTCAACAAAAAAAATTACTACGTGATTTAATCGGAGCTGCTTATGATATTTCTGAACTGGGTTTTCAAGAAGACAAAGACGTTGACGATTTATTAGATGAAGTGGAACAAAGAATTTTTAGCGTTACTCAAAAATCTTTATCCGGTCAACAATTCAAAGATATTAAAACTGACTTAACCGGAGCTTTTGAAAAAATAGAAAAATTGCACAGAGGAGAAAAACCTTTACGCGGTGTAAGCACGGGTTTTAAACAATTAGATAATATGTTATCCGGTTTACAAAATTCGGACTTAATAATTTTAGCCGCCCGTCCATCTTTAGGTAAAACTTCTCTGGCTTTAAATATCGCCCTTCATGCTGCCATGAAAGAAAATGTTCCAGTTGGTATTTTCAGTTTGGAAATGTCCAGGGAACAATTGGTAGACCGCCTTATCAGCGCTGAATCGGGCATTGATTTATGGAAAATAAGAACCGGCCACCTCAAAGAAGAAGAGCAAGATTTTGAATTTTTGCACCAAGCCTTAGATAGGCTTTCTAGAGCGCCCATTTACATTGATGACGCCGCCACCTCCAATATCATGCGTCTCAGGACCATGGCGCGCCGTTTACAGGCAGATCGCGGTTTAGGCCTCATTATTGTTGATTATCTTCAATTAATTGCCCCTCGGGACAGTAAAGTTTATAATATGGTGCAACAAATCACAGAAATATCTAGAGGATTAAAGGCTCTGGCGCGTGAATTAAACGTGCCCATTGTCGCTGTTTCCCAGCTTTCCCGCGCAGTAGAACAACGCGACCATAAAGTACCAAGACTTTCTGATTTACGCGAATCCGGTTCTATTGAACAAGACGCTGACGTGGTAATGTTTATCTACCGCAAAGACAGGGATAAACTCAATGAAGACCTCACTGAAGAAGAAAAAAATATGGCTAAAATCATCGTAGCCAAACATCGTAATGGTCCCATTGGTGAAGTAGATTTGAAATTTATCCAAAATTTAGTAAGCTTTAGAGAAGTAGACAAAAGCTTTACTGATTATAATAACGAGGAAGAAGCCAACGCAGCCGCTACTTTCTAAGATAATATGAATGATTTCCCTAATCCCATAAAAAAATTCGTGGAAATATTTTCCAAATTGCCATCTATTGGACAGCGTCAAGCCACCCGATTGGCTTTTTATTTGGCCAGAAAAAATGATTTAAGCAAAAATATTAATGCTGCCATCCAAACCATTGCTGAAGACTTAAAAATATGTGAACAATGTTTTTTACCATTTGAAAAAAATGGAAACACTCTCTGCCCTATTTGCTCTGATAAAAAACGCAATCAAACAATAATCTGTTTAGTGGAAAAAGAAATTGATGTTTTTTCCGTGGAAAAAATAAAAACCTTTAATGGCGCTTATCATATTTTAGGAAAATTAATTGACCCGTCTAACCAAAAATCATATGACGCTCTCAATATCAGCATCTTAGAAGAACGCATTAAAAAACTACCAAAAAAAATAGCAGAAGAAATCATTATCGCTGTTAATCCTACTACTGAAGGAGATTTAACAGCTATGTATCTGGAACGACGTCTCAAGGATTTAACGAAAAAAATAACGCGTTTAGGCAGGGGCATCCCTACTGGAGGAGAATTGGAATTTGCCGATAATGAAACAATCTCCGGAGCATTTAATAATCGTAAATAGCAAAAATCCGGTCGCCTTGGGCGACCGGATTTATTTTAAATCTTAGTAATTTTTATATCAGTATAGAATTGGCGATGAGTGTTTTTCTTGCGATAACGAGTTTTGGAATGATAGTGAAAAACCACGATTTTTCTGGTACGATTAGTCTTTACCGCCTCCCCTTCTACATGTTTTCCCTTTAAATAAGGACTGCCAATTTCTACTTTATCTTCATCAGCAATTAAAAGAACGTGGTCAAATTTTACTTTGGCTCCGTCTTCTACTTCTAATTTTTCTATTCTTAATCTTTTACCTTCTGAGACTAAGTATTGTTTACCCCCAGTTTCTATAATAGCTACTTTCATAATAATTTTATAAATATTGTTTACCCTGTAGTTAGCCGCCGAAGGCGGATATATTTCAGGGCTTTCCGCCGGTTTCAATCACTGCTATTTTCATATATTAGAGATATTAAACGAAAAAAAGGTTAAAGTCAACCCCGCACCTTTTGTGAATTAGTCGCTTTTGGCGACAGAAACGCAAGTTATATTCACAAAAGGTGCTGGGTCAACTCTAAAGCGAGTAAGGGGAATCGAACCCCTGTCATCAGATTGCCAGTCCTCCGCAGTAGCAGAACAGAGCGAGTAAGGGGAATCGAACCCCTGTCATCAGCTTGGAAAGCTGAGGTAATGCCATTATACGATACTCGCATAAACTGCTACGGAGGGTGGAAAAAGCTATGGTAATACCGATATATTTATCCGCCGAAGCTATTCGGCGTAGGCGGACGATACCCGCCTAATTTCACAATGCACCGTCAATAAATGTATTAGGCGAGACTCGCCCTTAAAGGCGGCCCGCATTTATTTCTTGTTATATTAATTTATTCTATTTTGTTAAATTTTTCAAGAAGGATTTACGATGAATGGCAGAAATCCCCTTCTCCCTGATTTTATGAAAATGGGCCCTTGTCCCATATCCTTTATGTATTTTAAAATCATAGGGATATTTTTTATCCATTTTTACCATTAAATGGTCACGATAAACTTTAGCATAAACAGAAGCAGCGCTAATCATGGGAATTTTATCATCACCTTTAATAATAGTTTTTTGAGAGTATTTTTCAGGCGCATGCAATCCCCCGTCTAAATAAACTAAATCAATTTTTTTATGAGTCTTTTTTAAAACATCGGCTACTGCTTTTTTCAATGCCCAACCCATTCCATTTTTATCTATTAATTTATTGGAAATTTTTGAAGTATAAAACTTTATTTTTCCTTTTTTAAATTTCAAAACCCAATCCTCTCTTTGTTTAGGGGTTAACTTTTTAGAATCTCTGATTCCCTTTAAAAAAGTCTTATTCTCCTTATCCCAATAACCAAGCGAGGCACCAACGACTAATGGTCCAGCCACGGCGCCCCGCCCAACCTCATCTATTCCAACAATAAAACCTTTCATAATTAATTAGTTCTGAAAGTTGCCCTAACAGTAATCATCACCTCTTTTTCAATACTAGAAGTATCATAAGCACCATAATCAGAAATCTCTGTGGAATTAACCGGCAAAACTTGCACCACACCCACGCTGGCGGATTTTAAAGTGCCAACTTTATTACCACTGCTTTCAGCGATTCTGACTGCTCGATTTTGCGCGTCTTTTACAGCATCGGATAACAATTCAATTCTCGCCTGAGGCAATTGAGTATAATAATACTCCAAAGACCTAGTAGAAAATATTACTCCGGCATCAATTAATTTCTGAATATTTTTAGCTAAAGCGGTTATTTTATCAACCGCACCGGATTGCACCTGCAAAGTTTGAGTTAGATTATATTTTTTCACAGAACTACTACCATCTGATTTGTAATCATATTGCTCATACATATAAACTGGGGAAATATTAATCTCTTTATCTTCAATCCCCTCACCCTTAAGAAAAGTTTTTACTTTTTCTAAATCATCGGCCATCTGCGCGTAACCGGCTTTTAATCCTTCTGCCGTGACCATTCTCGCGAATTCTCCATTCCACTTAACAGCGTCGGCCATCACTACTTTTTTAGCAGAACCCGTTACCTGCAAAGTATTATCCATGGCTTTGGTTTGATAAATTACAAAACCAACAACTATGGCGCTTAAAATTAAGCTTAAACCGATAATAATCGGAAAAAATATTCCAATTCTTACCTTAGACCCACAATTACAATCCTGACAACACTTTTTTTCATTTGTTGTCTGATTTGACGATACTGGATTTTGATTTATTTGTTCCATATAATTGTTTACGACAATCAATGCTAATATACTAATTGATACTAATAATACGAATATAAATTATTTACGTATTAGTATAATCGCAGCGAGGGAGTAAGGTAAAAATATCAATTATTACTTTACGACCGAGCAAGATTATATAGCGAAGCGTATATAATTCGTATGTCCCGACGATTCTATCGGGGTCCCGACTTCTTTATTATAGATTATTAAATCAGCGCGTCGGGACATTCGTATATTGGCATCGCGTTTACGACCTTTTTAAAATAATTTTGACGACTGTTTATCTAAACAAGTATTAACTAATCTATCGGCTAAAACATTTTTTTCTCTAGGTATCTCATGAAAACTAAGATAAGAAAAATCAAATTTTAAATTCCAAACTTCCATAAAAAGCGACTGCATTTCTTTATCCTCTACTTTATATTCACCTTTTAATTGTCGACAAATTAACTCCGAGTCCACATAAATTTCTACGTGAACATTTTCCAATGCCTCTCTGCCCGCTAATTGTCTAGTTTTTTTTAAGGCAAAAATTACAGCTTTATACTCAGCCACGTTATTGGTGGTTTCACCGATAAATTCCCCGTATTCTTTAACCTCCCCACCTATCCCATCAATCACAACGCCAATAGCTGCTTTGCCGGGATTTCCCCGACTACCGCCATCAGTATGAATAATAATCTTATTGGAGATTTCTTTTTTCATACCCAGTAGAGGAATTTCCAAATACTCTTATTGGTTTTAGAAATATCCTCTTTTTTATTTATTATATATCTTAGACTTTTTTATTCATGCCTATTGAGATAACCGAATTATTGGCTAAAGCCTTTACCAGGTAGTGTGCTTTGCTCTACTACCTGGAATTGGAAATTCTCATACTGAGCATATTACACTTGTTTAATATCCACCAACTCTAAATCTAAATAAGTTCTCCCCTGCCATTCATTTTCTTTGAGAGTAAAGACTAAATCAATTTTCATTCCTTTTTGTAAAAAGGAAAGTTTCTCTACGCTATTAAAACTAATAACATCAAAAGATTTTTTATTTTTCTCCACTATCATTTTTATATGTTTAGAACCATTACCCACAGTCCGTATAGAAAAAACGCTTAAATTCTTCATCAAAAATACCGGCTCTAAATTATCTTTACCAAACGGCTCTAGTTGTCGGAATAAAGACCAAAAACTCGGAGAGATTTCCTCCGGCTCTAGGACTACATCAATATCTAAGGATGGAATTAAATCTTCATCTTTAAATTTAGCTCCTTCCGCTAATAAAAATTCATGAAATTTTTCTATATTTTCATTTTTAATGGTAAAACCCGCTGATAATTTATGGCCCCCAGCTTCTACCAATAAATCTTTTCCTCTTTCTAAAAGCTCCACAAGATTACAATTGGGGATAGAACGACTAGAGCCAATACTAATATTCTCATCTTGAGAATAAAGAAGAACCGGACGATTCCACTCGTCTTTCAATTTCCCGGCGATAATACCAATAATACCGTGCGACCAACCGACTCCACCCATAAAAATTATTTTTTCCGGATTGCCCTGATTTTTAATTTTTTCCTGTATTTCCGCGTAGATTTTTTGTCCCTGGCGCATTCTTTCCAAATTTAATTCATTAATCTTTTCAGCCCACATCTGCGCTTCATTTTCATTATCCGTAGTCAATAACTCAAAACTGTAATCAGTGCTATCATATCTCCCTTCCGGAGTTTTATGGCGCACCCGACCAACAGCATTTAAACGCGGAGCAATCATAAATCCGCCATGATAAGAATCATATTTTTTAACATCAGAAATGCCCGCCACCTTTAATAAAGCTTTTAATCCTATATTATTTGTGTCTTTCAACTGTTCCAAACCAAGTTTTACTAAAGTCCTATTTTCATCTACCATCGGCACCTGGTCGGCAATAGTAGCAATAGCCACTAATTCTAAAACTTGCCTTTCTAAACTGGGTTTAAAATGAAAATCAAGCAAATCAGCCAATACCTGTGCTGTTTTATAGGCCAACCCCGTAGCGGCTAAATATTTAAAAGGGTATTCATCTCCGGGTTGATGCGCGTCAACAATTAACGTCGCCGGCATTTTTTCATGAGGTATATGGTGGTCAAAAATCAAAACCTCCATACCCAAACTCTTGGCAAATTCCACTTCATCAATATCAGTAATCCCACAATCAAAAGTTATTAATAATTTTACGCCTAAATCAGCAATTTGCTGAACCCGATCATTGGTTAATCCATATCCGCCCTTAAAACGATTAGGAATAAAAATATCGTAATTTTTAAAACCAAACCTTTCAAAGGCTTTCACTAAAATCACGCAAGAACAAATGCCATCAGTATCATAATCTCCATAGACAGCCAATTTTTCATTATTTTTGATAGCCTGCATAATCCTAATAGCGCCCTCCTTCATATTCTTCATTAAAAGCGGGTCGTGAAAGTCTTTCATGGAAGGATTTAAAAATGAATTTATTTTTTGAATATCCGTCATTCCCCGATTCCAAAAAATCTGCAAAATCGCTTTAGGAAATTGCTCCAGGTTATTAAAAAATTCTATCGGCGCTGATTCTTTAATTTTCCAAATTTTATTATTCATTTACCCCGTTAAATAAGATTCGGGACTTATATTTATATTCCCTTAGTCTTACTGTTTTAATATTTATTTTATCAATTTTTTTATACTCTCCCCCGAATCTATTCTGCATCCGCCAACTGGCGGGGCAGAATATTTAACTGGGTGAATTTAAAAACTTCAACCCCGGCATTTCCTCATCGCTTAAATAAGCCAGCATGGCTCCTCCGCCAGTGGAAACAAAATTCATCTTATCAAAAGCTTTTGTTTTTTCCAAAGCCAGCAAAGTTTCTCCCCCACCCACGACACTAAAAGCCCGACTTTCTGATATGGCTTTAATAATACTATTAGTACCTTTTGCAAAAATAGGATTTTCAAAATAACCCAAGGGTCCATTCCAAATAATAATTTTAGCGTTTTGAATAATATTTATAAAATTATCTAAAGAATTGGGACCAATATCTAAAATCCAATCATTTTCAACCACTTTTTCAACAGAAACAACACGCGCTTGATTATCTTTCAAAGAATTACCGACTAAAAAATCAATTGGCATAATAATATTTCCACTCAACATCGCTGCCTCTGATAATAATTCCGGCTCAAACAAAGACTTACCGATTTCTCCTCCCCTAGCCTTTAAAACTGTATTGGCCAAGCCTCCACCCAATAAAATATTATCGGCTTTTTCAGAAAACTTTTTTATTAAGGGTAATTTTGTGGAAATTTTTGCTCCCCCTAAAATCAAAACTAAAGATTTTTCAAAGTTATCTCTAACTTTATTCAAATTTTCTATTTCCCTTTCTAATAATAATCCCGCATAACTCGGCAAAAACTTAGTAATAGCTACTACAGAAGCATTAGCACGATGACAAACCCCAAAGGCATCATTAACATAAATATCAGCCAAATCAGCTAATTGTTTAGCAAATTGCTCATCATTATTCTCTTCTCCTTCATAAAAACGCAAATTCTCCAATAAAATAACACTGCCCGTAGGACTATTATTTATTTCTTGTTTAATTTTCTCTCCGATACAATCATCCAAAAATAGAACATCTTTTCCTAATAAACCCCCTAAATATCCGGCAATTGATTTTAAGCTTAATTTCTCTTCTTTGCCCTTGGGTTTACCCAGATGGCTAGCCATAATTATTTTATCTGCGCCCGCCTCTAATAAAAATTTAATAGTTGGAATAACAGCCCTCACTCTAAAGTCGCTTAAAATCTTTCCATCTTTATCCAAATCAATATTAAAATCAACTCGAACAAAAACTTTTTTATTTTTTACATCAATTGTTTTAATTAATTTCATTACTTGATTTCATAAGTAATAGTCATATTAACAGTGATTTCATTAGAGCCGATTTGAATCGGAGAAGATTGTCCACCCATACCAGAATCTTCATTCATAGCTTTAGAGTAAGTATAGTAAGGAACATAATTAGAACCCTCAACAATATTAGTAATATCACCCAAATGCACACCCGCTGCTTCGGCAATTAATAATGCCTTAGCATTAGCTTTTTCAATAGCTTGTTTTCTGGCTTCAATCTTAGGAATATCAAGGTCATCTATAGTAAAGCTAATAGAAGAAATTTCATTGGCTCCTTTACCAGGAAGACTACCAATAATTTCTCCGACTTTAGTTAAATCGCGCAATTTTACTTCCACCCCTTGATTTAGAATATAACTCGCTATCTTAGCTGGGCAATAAATATCACTGCTTCCGGTAGGACGGCACCAGGAATAATCATACTGCGGGTTTAAAAAATAAGAAGTGGTTTTAATATCTTTTTCATCAACTCCTGAATCTTTTAAATATTGTATCGCCAAAGACATTTTTTCATCATTAATTTTTTGCACACTGCTGGGATATTGTCCCTGCGTCACAACGGAAAAATTAATAATAGCCAAATCCGGCTTCATTGTTATCTTTCCCTCGGCTGAAACAGCCATAGTATTAGCGGCTGCGTTATTAGCTGATTTTTTATAAATTGACCAACCCCATACTAAACCAACTAATGACGCGACTAATAAGAAAAGCGACAAGGCTTTTAACGCGCTATCTTTTGCATTCTCTTGATTCATATTATTTTATTTATTTACTTATTTGAAGAATTGGCAATTTCTAATATTTTCGCAAATTCTTCTTTTTTTAAACTGGCTCCCCCGACAAGGGCGCCTTGAATTATTTTTTTATTTACAAAACTCGCAATATTTAAAACATCTACTGAGCCACCATAAACAATCTTAAAATCCGAAGCACCAAATCCGAAATCCGAAACTAATATTTTACTGATAAATTCCATGGTCTTTTCTGCCTCATCGGGATTTTCCGCCAAACCCGTGCCGATAGCCCAAACCGGCTCATAAGCCACAATTAGAGAGTAGAATGCAGAGAGTGGAATGTTGTCTAAGGCTTTAACTATCTGATTTTTCAAAATTTCTTCTTTCTGACCGGATTGTTTTTGTTCTAAAGTTTCTCCAATACACAAAATAGGAATTAATCCGTTTTTTAAGACTGCTTTTATTTTTTTATTAATAATTTCATCTGTATCTCCTAATTTTCTTCTTTCCGAATGACCAATGATACAATATTGCGCGCCAATACTTTTTAAAATCATCGGCGAAATTTCTCCTGTAAAAGCGCCCAAGTCCTCAAAAAAACAATCTTGACTGCTAGTAGCTACTCCTAATTTTACCACATCCTCTAACCAAAGAAAATCTGGTGCAGCAATAAAATCAACATTGGGCAATTCCTGGTCTTTTTGTTGATAATACTGACACAAATCAATCGCCTCCTCTTTAGAAGACAGATTCATTTTAAAATTAGCAATAATAATTTTATTGCTCATGATTCTATTATAGCAAAAATAAAAACCCTCGCCAAGAGCGAGGACTTTCAATGACAAATTACAAATATCTAATGACAAACAAAGCTCAAAATCACAAATCCAAA
>CAZTRS010000004.1:1851-21063 GCA_964616795.1 uncultured Candidatus Saccharibacteria bacterium | reverse complement strand
GTAGGTATTTCTAAATTACAAAATGATAAGTTGGTGTTTTCCAGAAATACCAAAAAATCTTTCAAAGACTTAGCGGAAATTAATAAATCAATATTTCTTAAAATGCGAGAGGAAGCTCATAGATTTGCCAATGTTTTTAGAAAAAAATCCAGTTTAATATAAATTAAAACGACCCCGGTATTATACCAAGGTCGTTTTTTTTAAAATCATTTACTATTTGGAATTAATTCAATAATAATTCCATTGTTGCGGGAGGAATTAAACAAATTAGACATTGAGGGTGGTATAAAATAACACGCATCTTTTTCCGCTTTCAGTTGTTCATATGCTATTCTCAATTGTTTATATTGCATCTTTTTCATTAGCAAATAATAAAGTAAGCCAACAATTAAACACAGGATTGAAATTATAAGGCATAATTTATAATTGGTAGGGAAAAACGTTATTACGCTATAACAGATAGAACCAAATAAGAACCAGAGAGCTAAAATTTTGAATTGTCTGATTGATTGTTGAATAGTTGGTCTAATTATATTAGTCATTTTTCCTTCTTTTTTAAATCTCCATATTTCCCAAAACCTCGAGCAAACCAATCAAAAATTCCTATCAATAACTCAATAAATAATGTAACGAAGATACAGATAAAAGAAATCGGCCATCCAATCCAAGTGCAGAAATTTTCTCCATCTCCACAGGCATCATTAGAATCTTTCCAATTATTCATATAATAATTTTCTATCAAAATTCTTCTGACACCAAGATGAATTAAACCTAGAAACAAATAGCCCAAAACTATTAGAATCCATTGATACCATTGCATTTTCTCCTCCTTGCCTTGCCGAAACTTTAGTGTAGGCAGGCTTATAAAATTGTTAATAATTCCAAAATAATCCTACCTCTTAATTAATAAAAAGTCAATTTCGCTTTAATTTTCTTAAATAATGTGCTAAAATAGATGAGAAATGAGTATATTTTCCAGGATATTTGGCGGGGATGCCGGCCAGTATTTTTTAAAGCAAAACAAGCAAATTCTTGAGGAAATCAATCAAACTGAGGCTGAAATTGAGAAATTAAGCGATATTGGTTTACGTGAAAAATCCCTTGAATTAAAAACACAAATTAAATCCAAAGAAGATTTGGATAATATTTTAGTTACAGCTTTTGCTTTATGTCGTGAAGCTGGCAGAAGAACCTTAAAACAACGCCATTATGATATGCAACTTTTAGGTGGTTTGGCTCTTCATCAGGGGAAAATTGCGGAAATGAGAACTGGTGAAGGAAAAACCTTAGCTGCCACAGCTCCGGCTTATTTAAATGCTTTGTTGGGCAAAGGAGTGCATATTGTCACAGTTAACGATTATTTAGCTAAAAGAGATGCGGTTTGGATGGGACAAATTTATTATGCCTTAGGTTTAAGTGTGGCATGTATTTTGCATGAAACCGCATATGTGTATGACCCCAGTCATAAAAATTCTAATGACCAATTACCAATTTCCAATCAAACTCAAAATAAAAATTCCCAAAATAATGATACGAAATTGGACGAAAGAGATATTATCGGCGGATTTAGAGTGGTGGAAGATTATTTGCGACCGGTTACCAGAAGAGAAGCCTATCAAGCAGATATTACTTATGGCACTAATCATGAATTTGGTTTTGATTATTTACGCGATAATTTAGTTTATGATTTAGAAAGCAGAGTTCAACGCGGACATTATTTTTGTATTGTTGATGAAGTAGACAGTATTTTAATTGATGAGGCGCGCACTCCTTTAATTATTACCGTGCCGGAGGCGCAGTCCAGCGAATATTATAAATTATTTGCTAAAATTGTTCCCAGTTTGAAAAAGGAAGAAGATTATGATGTTGATGAGAAAATGCGTTCCGTTACTTTAACCGAAGAAGGGATTCATAAAATGGAAAATATTTTACAAATTGAAAATATTTATTCTCCCGAGGGCTTTCGTTATTTACATTATCTGGAAGAATCATTAAAGGCTTATGTTCTATTTCATAAAGACAGAGAATATGTGGTTAAAGACGGCGAGATTTTAATTGTGGATGAATTTACGGGCAGAATGCTTATGGGACGTCGTTATTCTAATGGCTTACATCAAGCCATTGAAGCCAAAGAAGGTGTGGAGGTAAAACAAGAAAATCGTATTCTGGCCAGTATTACTTTTCAAAATTATTTCCGTTTGTATGAAAAATTATCGGGTATGACCGGAACCGCCCTTACTTCCAGCGAAGAATTTGATAAGGTTTATAAATTAGAAGTAGCTGCTATTCCCACTAATAAACCGATGATTAGGAAAGATTTGCCTGATTTAGTTTATAAGACGGAAGAAGAAAAATGGAAGGCTATTGTTGAAGAAATTAAAAATAGAAATGCTCAAGGTCAGCCGGTGCTGGTGGGCACTGTTTCTATTCAAAACAATGAAAAAATAGCTGCCATGCTTAATCGCGAAGGCATTGAATATGAAATTTTGAATGCTAAGAATCACGAACGAGAAGGCGCTATTATTGCTCAAGCCGGAAGAGCAAGAGCTGTGACTGTGGCTACTAATATGGCCGGTCGCGGTGTTGATATTATTCTTGGCGGTAACCCGCCTTTAGCCGTCGAAGCCGAGCAAGTGCGAAGCGTAGGTGGTTTGCACGTCTTAGGCACAGAACGACATGATGCCAGAAGAATTGACAACCAATTGCGTGGTAGAGCAGGCAGACAAGGCGATGCCGGTTCTTCACAATTTTTCCTTTCTTTGGAGGATAATTTAATGAGAATTTTCGGCGGGGGAAAATTAAAATCTTTAATGGAAAGATTAAATTTTCCCGAAGGCACACCCATTGAATCAGGATTCGTTTCTAAGGCTATTGAATCGGCTCAATCCCGGGTGGAAGGGTTTCATTTTGATGCCAGAAAGCATACCTTAGAATATGATGATGTTTTGAATAAACACCGAACCACTTTTTATCATAAACGCGATGAAATTCTAAATTTTGATGATAAAGAAGGATTGAAAGATTTTACTTGGGGGATTATTGAAAAAACCTTGGGTAATATTATTAATCTTGATAATGAAAAAATTAAAAAGGTTTTTATAGAAATGGGGATTTTGGAAGAAAATTTTGATTTGGAAAAAGTAACTGAAGATGACCGTTATAATGTTTTATTGGAAAAGACACAAAATGCTTTTCAAAAAATGGAATCAGAAATGGGCAAAGAATTGTTTGATTTATCTTTAAAAACATTAATTTTGCGTGTTTATGATGCTTTATGGACAGAACATTTGGAAAATATGGAAAGCCTGCGGGAATCCGTGGGTATTCGCGCTTATGGTCAGCACGACCCATTGGTGGAATATAAGTCTAGCGGTCACCAATTATTTAAAGATTTCTTTAATCGTTTTGAGTCTATTTTCTTTGAAGGTGTTTTCAAAATGAAAAAGCCTGTTTTAGATGTTGCTGGAGTACCCAATAGAAATATTGAAAACAAAAAATCAACCCTGCCCTCCGTAGCTTTAGCGAAGGAGGGGAAAGTGGGTCGTAACGACCCTTGCCCATGCGGAGCGAAAAAAGCAGATGGAACCCCTATAAAGTATAAACATTGCCACGGAAAATAATATGAAAATTGAGGATTTAGGTTATAGTGATTTTTTTGAATCCAATAGAAAGAAATTAAATCTTGAAGATTTTTCTATCGGAAGAATAACTGCAGAGCATAGAGGCTCCTATAAAATTAAAAATGAAAAAGAGGAGTATTTGGGAAAAATAACCGGGAAACAAATGTTTAACGCTTCTGCGCGAGAAGATTATCCGGCGGTTGGTGATTGGGTGGCGATTAAAAAATTGAATAATAAACAAGCAGTAATTCAGGCCATATTACCCAGAAAAACAATCATTAAAAGAAAAGACATTGGCAAAAGTGAAACGCAGGTTATAGCCACCAATATTGATGTAGCCTTTGTGATTGAATCATTTGATAGGGATTATAATTTAAATCGTTTTGAAAGATATTTTGCCATAGCCAATGACGGAGGCATTAAATCAGCAATCATCTTAAATAAAACCGATTTGATTTCCCGAGAAGAATTAGATGAAAAATTAAAGGAAATCAAAGACAGATTTCCTGAAACAGACATTATCTCAACCAGCGTTATAAATAATAATGGTCTAGATGAATTAAAAAAATATATTGAAAAGGGAAAAACTTATTGCTTTCTCGGGTCATCAGGAGTGGGGAAGTCCTCTTTAATCAATAAATTATTGGAAAAAGATTTTATTAAAACAAGTGATATTAGCTCTTATTCTCATAGAGGAAAGCACGTTACTACTAGTAGAGAGATGTATTTTTTAGAAAATGGCGGTATTGTGATAGATAATCCCGGAATGCGTGAAGTAGGAATGACAGACACAGATGTCGGGATAGACAGTTTATTTGATGAAATAACCGCTTTAGCAGTGGGGTGTAAATATGCTGATTGTACGCATGTTCACGAGCCCGGTTGTGAAGTATTATTGGCGTTAAAATCCGGAAAAATTGATGAGGGACAATATCAAAATTATATTAATTTAAAAAAAGAAGCTGAATATTATAAAATGACAAGATTTGAAAAAAGAGAAAAAGACCATAAATTCGGAAAATTTCTTAAAGTAGTCAAAAAAGAAATGCATGAATAAAATAACTGGTGCAACATTTATAATAATTCGTCCTACAAAAGAGATTTTGATGCAACTAAGAGATGGAAATTCTAAACGGTATCCGAATGCGTGGTGTTTTCCCGGCGGTACAATAGAGCCTAATGAAGATGAAATAAAAACTATTATCAGAGAAATAAAAGAAGAATATGAGTTAAATATAGATGCGGAATCTTGCAAAGAATTAATGATATATAATTTGTCTTATGGAGTAAGCGCGAAAGTATTTATTTGTATATATAACAAAAATCAAGAGCCAATATTACACGAAGGAGCGGGTATGAAATGGATGAGGCTAGAAGAAATAAAAAATATACAATTAGGATTTGAACAAGATAAAATCATTCCTAAACTGGAAGAATTTTTAAAAATAGTATGAGTAATAAAGAATTATTTCAAAAAGCAAAAGATTTACAGCTACCGATGGGGCAATATGCTCTTTTTGGAAGTACGCCTTTGGGAATTAGGGGCCTAAGAGATTGTCATGATATTGATATTATCGTAACAGAGGATTTATGGAATAAATTTAAAAATGAAAATTGGGAAATAATAACAGTGAATGATAGTGTACAAAAATTATCTAAAGACGACGTAGAAATCCTTAAAAATTGGTACCCCGGAGAGTGGGATATTAAAAAATTAATAGAAGAAGCAGAAATAATTGACGGGCTTCCATTTGTAAAATTAGAAGAAGTATTAAAATGGAAAAAACTATTCAATAGAGAAAAAGACCAGAAAGATATTAAAATTATTGAAGAATTCTTATTTGAAAATCATGAAAACACTTAAATTTCGTCAACATTTAGCTAAAGAAGTTTTAGAAGGTAGAAAAACCGTTACTTGGCGATTATTTGATGATAAAGATTTAAAGGTGGGAGATCTGGTAGATTTAATTATTTGGGAAACTAAAGACAAATTTGCTGAAGCAAAAATTACAAAAATATATAATAAAGAGCTTGGAAAAATTGAAGAACAAGACTTAGAAGGACATGAAAAATTTGAAAGTAATAAAGAAATGCTTGAAACATATAAAAAATATTATGGCGATAAAGTAACTCCTGAAACGATAGTTAAAATTATCAGTTTTGAGATTATTAAAAAATAAAAAAAGCCCGTCGCAGAGGACGAGCTTTAAAAATCATTTTCGTTTTTCTTTCAGAATAAATCCTTTACCATTACATTGAGAACATGGTCCAAAAGCTCGATCAGTCAGTTTCATTTGTTCTATAGCAAGTTTTTCATTAAGCCCCACTGGAATATTAAGTTGGTTAAAAGCATCCCAATCAATTATTTCTTGTTTACTACCCTTACACTTCGGACACTCATAAACATTCATTTCTTTTAATTCCGTCATTTTATCTCGAAATCAATTGTAACTTATTGATATCCGAATCATAAAACCAATTCTTACAATGAAGAACGAGAATGAGACGATGAAGCCAATTAGTCAAGGGATAAACCTTTACTTCTTTGCAATTTCCACCACAAATGATATCCCAGAAAGTAACGATTCCAATTATTCCATTAGGCATTTTCACAATATCACCTTCACGTGCAGTCATTTGATAAGATTCTTTCTTTTCTTCCATTCCAACCTCCTTGTAAAAGAACTTAATTATAAGATATATTAAATAATAATAAGAGTCAATATCATAACAATGCCAGAAAACATTAAACAATTTGAATTAAATACGGAAAAATTTGCCGGTCCCATGGACTTGCTTTTGAGTTTGATTGAAGACAAGAAAATGGAGATTACAGAAGTAAGCTTGGCTCAAGTGACAGATGAATTTCTTAAACATATTGGCGATATCAAACAAACTGCACCCGGAATTTTAGCGGACTTTTTAGTGATTGCCGCCAAATTACTTTTAATCAAATCTCGCGCTCTTTTACCAACATTAGAATTAAATCTTGAGGACCAGGAAGATATAGAAACTTTTACTAAACGTTTGGAAATCTACAAAATTTTTAAAGATGCTTCCAAAAATCTTAAAAATATTTTTTGTCAGAATCAATTATTCGGTAGAGAATTTTTATTAGACCAAAACCCCATTTTTTATCCACCGGAAAAATTAACCGCAGAGGATTTGCATAAAGCTTTTCAGAGCATCTGGGAGGAATTTCAGAAACTGGAAGAAGTCACGACAGTTGAAAAAATTCAAAAAATTGTTAAAATAGAAGAGAAAATACAAGACATCTTAAAACTGATGACCAATGGGATAAACACGTCTTTTAACAAGATGGTTGATAAAAAAGAGAAAATAGACATTATTATCAGCTTTTTGGCGATTTTGCATATGTTTAAGGACAGATTAGTCGCTATTGAGCAAGAAAAAGAGTTCGGGGAAATTAGTCTAAGTTTATGTCAAAATAATAACAATGGAAACTAATGATTTAAAAAAACATATTGAAAGTTTGCTCTTTATCTCCGGAGAACCAATGAGTTTGAAAAATTTAGTAAGAGTTTTGGAAATAAGCGAAGAAGAAATCAAAAGCTCCATTGAATCGCTGAAAAGCGATTTTTCGGGTCAAAACAGGGGATTAACTATTATAGAAAGTGGAGAAAATTATCAACTTACCACCAGCCCCGCTTCCAGTGATATTATTTCCAAATATTTGAAAGAAACACTGAAAGAAGATTTAACCCCGGCCTCTTTAGAGACCTTGGCGATTATCAGTTATAAAGGCCCAATGACCAGGCCGGAAATAGATAATATCCGTGGGGTTAATTCCAGTTTTATTATCAGAAACTTATTAATTCGCGGATTAATTGAGCGTGATTTAGATGTTAAAAAGGCTAATGCCTATGTTTATAAAATTAGCTTTGACTTACTTCGTAAATTAGGTCTGGAAAAAATAGAACAATTGCCGGGTTTTCAAGAATATAATTCTCTCTAAAATGAAAAAATTTATTCGCATTATTTCCATAATCGGTTTTCTGGTCTTAGGAGTTTTTTTAGTTTCCTGGATTTACGGACAAAATATCATTCAATCACAAAAAACTTCGGATAATTCTGTTGTTGGCGATTCTTTCTATTTTTCAGCCGGTAATCAATCTGTCGGTTATCCTTTCCGCAATTGGGAAAAAGGCGACCCAAATATTAATGCCGAAGCAGCTTTAATGGTAGATATTGATAATGATTATGTTTTCTTTCAAAAAAATTCCAATCTACGCAGACCGATTGCTTCTCTTTCCAAATTAATGTCAGCTTTAGTGGCGGAAAAATATATTGCCAATGGACAAAATATCGTTGTCGGCAAAGAATCTTTACATATAGAAGGAGATAGTGGTAATGGCATGAGGGAGGGAGAAGTTTTCCCAGCCGATGATTTAATAAAAATAATGCTTTTAGCTTCGTCTAACAAATCAGCTTATGCTTTGGCCAATTTTTTTGATTTTGATGCTTTTGTGATAAAAATGAATGAAGAAGCAAAAAATTTAGGCCTGACTCAAACATCTTTTGTGGAACCCAGTGGTTTGAATATGTCTAACCAATCAACCGCCGAGGATTTAAAAAAATTAGCTCAGAATATCATTAAAGAAAACCCGGATATATTCGTTATTACCCAAAATCCCAGTGCAACCATCATTTCTTTAGGAGAAAAGGCAACTTCTCATTTAGTTAAAAATATTAATCTCTTCAGTCAATCACCTAAATCATTAGAGGAGATGGATATTCAATATTTGGGTGGGAAAACGGGCTCTACCGATGAAGCTAAGGAAGCTTATGTGGGCATTTTTTCCATTCCCAGCAGCAGATTTGAAGGTCAAAAAATAAGAGTTTTAACGATTATTTTGGCCTCTCCTACACGTTATAGTGACATAGAGTCGCTATTAAGATGGATTAAACAAGCTTATGTATTCTGAAATATTTGCTCAAGTTACTAGAATTTTAAGTCTATCGGCTTTTTCCTTTATTGCAGCCATGGCTTTGACGCCGGTTTTATTAAAGCTTTTATATAAATATAATATTGGCAAACAAATTCGTTCGGAAGGAGCTCCTATTTTTAATAGTTTACATCAAAAAAAAGAAGGCACTCCAACTATGGGTGGAATTTTAATCTGGGCCACTACCGGTATTATTGCTTTGATACTTTGGCTTTTAAGTTTGATTTTTGACGGCACTTTTGAATATTTAAATTTTGTGAACCGTAGTCAAACTTATCTTCCTTTATTTTCTTTAATAGTGGCGGCTTTAATTGGTTTTGCCGATGATTTATTGGGAGTATTTAAAATCGGACCTAAGGGCGGGGGATTACGAATAAGTTATAAACTAATTGTCTTTGCCATTATCGCTTTGATTGGCGCTCTTTGGTTTTACTTTAAACTTGATTGGAATATTATCAGAATTCCGCTTCTGGGAGATATTTCTATTGGCTTTTGGTATATTTTTGTTTTTATGTTTGTGATTATTGCCACTGCTTTTTCTTCTAATGAAACAGATGGTTTGGATGGATTGGCTGGCGGTGTAATGTTGTCCGCTTATTTAGCTTTGGGCGTGGTGGCTTTTGTTCAAGGAAAATATGATTTAGCCGCTTTTACCGGAGTGGTCTCCGGGTCTTTGGTGGCATTTTTATGGTTTAATATTTATCCGGCTAAATTTTTCATGGGTGATACCGGTTCTATGGCCTTAGGAATTACTTTGGGAATTTTAGTAATGCTCACTAACACTGCTTTGCTTTTGCCGTTCTTCGGATTTATTTTAGTAGTGGAATCATTATCAGTTATTATTCAAATGTTAAGTAAAAAAATCAGACATAAGAAAGTATTTCTTTCTGCGCCTATTCATCATCATTTTGAAGCCTTAGGTTGGCCGGAAACAAAAATTACCATGCGTTTTTGGATATTATCGGCTCTATTCACTGTTATTGGTATCGTTATTTTCTTCATTGATAAATTTTTATAATATTTTAATGGAGACTGTTTAAGAGTCAATACCTTGGAATAGTTAAGAGAGCATTTCATTGGGCGTTTTGTAATTGATTTCCATATGTAATCGTTCTGTATTGTAGTAGGAAGGGAATTTCAAAACATCATTTTTAATATATATACAAAGTCCGCGTTTCGGTATTTCTTCTTGTAATATATGATTGAATCTTTCTAAGTGTCCGTTCTTATCTATGAAATGAATGGTGTCTATTTGTATCAAATCTCCTTTCCTAACCATACGCACCATACGCGCCGCATTAGCGCGTAGTTTTGGCATCTTGTTATTTGTTGTGTAAGACATATTCATATCTTAATCTACTCTAATGGTATTCCAAGGTATTGAAACATTACGGCGGGATTGACTTTTTATATAAAAATATGGTATAATAGAATTAGCTGAAAATCTGTTAAAAACTAAATAAAAAGGAGAAGAATATGCATGAATATCAATTGCAGGGATTGTTTATTGGACTCCTTCTTGTCGCTTTAATGGGGATGGGATTGGAGATTGCTAAGTGTGGTGGATTTAAAGAATTTTTTAAAAATATATTTAAAAGGAGGGGGAAGTGAAAATTACCACTCGCCGAATTTCTTTAATTGATGAAGACACTGGATTCACCATGACTTTTGTGGAAAAGCCAACCTCGCACGGAAAACAAACGCCGTACAAAACCTCAGAGGAATATCCTTACCCAGGATTTATTCCTACAAATGAAGTAAAGGACGAAATGTATCGTCGTGCTGCTGTTGCTATGAAAACCGTGAGAACCGTGAAAAATCGTCAACGTAAAAACCCCGAGGCCTAAGCCTGGGGTTTTTCTTTTATCCCATTTTCATTTTTGATATTTAATTTTTTAATTTTTGTTGGTATCCGCACCAAAAACAATATCCATCCATAGGGTTTTTGCTTTCTGGTTGAATATTTTTTAAAATCAAAATTCCGTCTTTACACCTCACCATTAATTGTTTGTTTTCACAAAAAAACTCACCAATTTTCTTGGTATCCCACAATTCTATAGAATTGTGGAATAGCTTAATTTCCGCTTCCAAAACTTTAAATTTTTTATTACAAGCCTCAAAATATGTTCCTGGCCAAGGATTTAGAGCACGTATTTTTCTATCAATAATCTCCACTGACTCATTCCAGTCAATTCTTCCATCTTCCTTTTCTATTATTTGGCAATAAACAGTATCTTTATGGTTCTGCGGAATTGCCCTTATCTTTCCATTAATCCATTTAGGCAATGTTTCAATCAACAATTTTGAGCTTTCTTTTATTAAAATTTCTTCTAATTCTTTGTATTTTAGGTTATTTGAAATTGAAAATTTGATATTTGATATTATATCTCCATGGTCCATTTCTTCATCAATCAACATAATACTCACGCCCGTTTCTTTGTCCCCGGCTAAAATAGCAGATTGAATAGGGGATGGTCCACGCCAACGCGGCAAAAGCGAGGGATGAACATTAATAGCCCCCAATTTAGATGTTTCCAATACTTCTTTGGGAATAATTCTCCCATAAGAAGCTACAATAAATAAATCAGGCTTTAATTCTTTTAATTGATTTAAAAACTCCGGATTTTTTAATTTTTCCGGTTGCCAATAGGGGATTTTTTCCTTTTCTGCTAAAATCTTTACTTCCGAGGCTTTTAATTGAGAGCCTCTGCCAGCTGGTTTATCAGATTGAGTAATAATCGCCATTGGTTTAAAATCAGCATTAATCAAAGACTTTAAAATTTCCGCGCTAAAATGCGGAGTGCCCCAATAAACGATTTTTAGATTTTTATTCTCCATTATCCATTTTAAAAGTTTTGATAGCTTTATCAATAAATAAAATTCCACTCAAATGGTCGTATTCATGTTGACAAATTCTGGCAAAAACTCCTTCAAATTTTTTCTTTATGACCCTTCCTTTTTCATTATAACCTTTGATTTCTATTGCTACGGGACGGGAAACAATACCGGAAATACCCGGCACGCTTAAACACCCTTCTTCCATTTCCCCCGTTTCTTTAGAATATTTAGTAATTTTTGGATTAATAAAAGCAAAAAAATCTTCTCCCGGTCCCATCACAAAAATTTGCGCATCTAACCCGATTTGATTAGCAGCCAAACCTACACCCTTTTCTTTTATCATAATCTCCCTCATGTCTTTTATGAGTCCTTGAATTTTTGAATCTTTCGGGTCTTTCACCTTTTTAGTTCCTTTTCTCAGAAATTTCTCTTCTTCCTTATTGTTAATAATGAGAATTTTATAATTCATCATATTAAATTAATGGGATTAATTTTAATAGAAACATCATCGGGCAAAAAATCAATAATTTTATTGCGTTCTTTAATATGTCCGGGTTTTACTTTTAAAAATATTTCATTTATAAAAAGATTTCTTATTTTGGGAATAAACCCTGGTAAAGGTGGTAAAATCTGATAATCGCCATTTTCCAATAATTTATAACTGCGTTGTTTTAATAATTGATGATAATAGGCGCCAATTCTTATTAATTGCGCTTTATTCTTATGTTTTATGCTTATTTTAATTATTTCTGAATAAGGCGGATAGAATAAATCTCGTCTTAATTTTAACTCATTTTCATAGAATTTATCAAGGTTTTGAATGTTTTGGAATAATTCTTTTTCCGGACTTAAAGTTTGAATAAAGACTTTGTCGCTCACTTGCGCTAATTTCAGAATAATATTTTTTAAACGTTCCTCCGAACGAAAATCCGGGAAAACAGTGATTTGTTCGGCTGAAACAATAATACTTAACCCCATATTCCCATCAATTTTATCTAACCACTTAGCAAATAACTCCGTTACCACTAAAATATTAATTTCTTTATCTTGAAACTTAGAAAAAATAACTTTTTCGTCTTTTAAGCCTTTTAAATTATCGGAATCAAATACCTCGGTTTTATAATCGGGAAAATTATTTTGACAAAATTCCGCTATTTTTTGATTGCCAATACCGACAAAATTAATCAAATGACTTTGACATTGCGGACATAAATCAATAGAGTCTGCTTTATAACCGCAATGACGGCAGCGCATTTCATTCATTCCCGGCCATTGGTAATGAACCATGGCTGATTCGCAATATGGGCATTGAAAAACATAACCGCAATCATTGCAAACTAAAGCTGGACTAAATCCTCTGCGATTGGAAAAAATAATCACTTGTTTCCCACGCTTTAAGGCGCTTTCTGTTTCTTTAACAATTTCCGAGTCTAAAATAACTGATGATAATTTTTTACGCGCATCAATCAACTGTAAACGTGGTGAAATAACCGATAATTTTCCGTAAGTTGAGAAAATGTTTTTTTTAATTAAATACCAGGATTCTAAGCTGGGATTATTACTGATAAAGATAATCTTTGCTTGAAATAATTCGTTTAATTTCCAACAGGCATTTTTAGCATTAAAATGGATTTCCGGTTCCCAAGTTTCCAAGGCGGCATTTTCCTCATCAACTACTATAATTAAACCTAAATCAGCAAAAGGAGCAAAAATAGAAGACCTTTTCCCAAAGATTATATTTTTCTCTTGATTATTTATTTGTTTATAAGTCAAAAGAAATTGTTTTTGAATGGCTTGTTTATCAAAAATCACCATTTCTTCTTTAAAATCTTTGAGTTTTTCCCAATATATGTCCAATTTTATCTGGTTAGGAAAAATTAATAAGACTTGTTGTTTATTTTTAAGACATCCGGAAACGGCTTTTTTGATGAAAACATAATCATCTTTGAAAATAAATTGATTATCATTTGTCTTTTTGGAAATAGGGGACTGATTTGCCATTTGACCTATTTTTTTTAAAATTGGTTTATTGGGTAAAGCAATTTTTAATAAACCGGCCAAAGGCAAAAAATAATATTCGGCTAACCATTTAATTAATTCCCACTGTTGGGCGGTAATAATTTGATGATTATTGGCAATCATCCCCAATGGCTTAAAATTAAAGCCAGCCCTTTTAATGCTTATTTTATCCGCAATTAATTGAGAATTGATAATTAAACCGAGCGCCTTGGCTCTTCCTACCTGAATATTGGCTAAAATTCCAAAATCATGTTTTTCGGCGCTAAAATAACTCAAAATTTGAGGCTGAGAACGCGGTAAATTCAATAAAGGCACTACTTCATTAAGATACATCAATTTAATTTTATCAAAACTTGAAGAAATAGACAAATTATATTCATTGTTTTAAAATGTATTAATGGAACAATTAAGATTATTTTTTGCCATAGATTTACCCGAATATATTAAAAATTCTTTATTAAAACAAGCGCAACAAGACAATGCTGATATTTGGCGTTGGACCTTTAAAGACAATCTTCATTTAACATTAGAATTTATCGGCTATGCCAAGGAAGAAGATTTAGTAAAAATTATAGAAATCGGAGAAAAAATCCGGCAAGAATCACAACCATTTACGTTAAAAATTAACTATCTTTGTTTTGGTCCGGAAAAAGGGACGGCCAAAAGAATGATTTGGGCGGTATTGGAAAAATCGGAATCATTGGAAAGATTAAAAACATCTTTAGAAGAAAACTTGCTAAATGTTGGGGTGGGATTTACTTTTGAAGAACGTCAATTTAATCCTCATATCACCTTAGCGCGCCTTAAATATCATGAGCCATATCTGTCAAGTGATTATAAAAAAGAATTTTTGGCGCAATTTGAAGTGGCAGAAATCCTATTAATGCACAGTGAATTAAGGCAATCTGGACCAAAATATTCAGTTATTCAAAAATTCCCCCTTTAAAAAATAAAATGAAGGTTGTATAATAAAGTTATAGTCAGGATAGTATAATTTCAAATCCGGGTATTAGAGCAAGGTGCGCTACCCGACAAGTGGCGCCGAAAGCGCCAAGAGTAACCTGGCGCTAAATACAAAGTCTAATTAAAATAAATTAAATAAGAAATTTCAGTCCGCCAGCTGACGGATGAAATTTCACCACTTGATATGGAAATAATCAATGAAAATAAAAAACGAAAAGTATTAAAAATTGTTGGCATAGTTTTTGTTTGTCTTGCTGTTTTAGGTGGGACATTTTTTGTCGGTATTAAAATAGGGGAAAAATATTATCCATCTATCAATCTTATTAAAGATTTAAAAAATCTGGAAACAGGGAAGCCGGCTGATATAGATTTTAGTTTATTCTGGGATGCTTGGAGATTGATTCAGACAGATTATGTCAAATCTGACGCTTTAGATAAGCAAAAGATGGTCTATGGAGCCATAGAAGGGCTTTTAGGGTCTCTGGATGACCCTTATTCCGTATTCTTTTCGCCTGCAGACGCCCAAAGATTTAATGAGGATGTTGGGGGCAGTTTTGGAGGAATAGGCATTGAAATAGGCCTTAGAAAGGGTATTTTAACGGTTATTTCACCCATAGAAGATACTCCCGCTTGGAAAGCAGGACTTAAAGCGGGAGACCAGATTACGAAGATTGATAATAAGTCTACCATGGATTTATCAGCCGATGAAGCAGTTAAACTTATCCGTGGAGAACAAGGCACAAAGGTTGTTTTATCTATTCTTCACAAAGACTCTGATACACCAGTAGATATTTCCATAGTTAGAGATACCATCGTAGTTGACGCAATAAAACTTGCTTTCTTAGAAAATAATATTGCTCATTTAAAATTATTAAGTTTTAGTGAAAAGGCTCCTTATGAATTTTATCAGGCTATTTTACAAGTGGCGGAAAAACAATCTCCGGCCATGATTTTGGATTTACGCAATGACCCGGGTGGCTATCTGGATGTATCTGTTGATATCGCCAGTTGGTTTTTGCCAAAAGATTCCGTAGTGGTAAGAGAAAATATTAAAGGCGAAACCGAAGACCTTTTAAAAGCCGGAAAAAATCAAGCCTTAGTCAATATGCCAGTGGTAGTTCTTATAAATGAAGGGTCTGCTTCAGCTTCAGAAATTTTAGCCGGGGCCTTAAGAGATATCAGGGGTATTAAATTAGTGGGAATAAAATCTTATGGTAAGGGTTCAGTCCAAGAAGTTAAGAAGCTTTTTGACGACTCTATGGTAAAATTAACCATTGCTGAATGGCTCACGCCCAATGGCGTTTCTATCAATAATAATGGTTTAGAGCCTGATTATAAAGTAGAAATGCCGGAAGATTTAACCTCTGATAAAGACCCTCAATTAGATAAAGCACTAGAAATAGTGAAAGCTGCTATCAGCAACTAATACTAATATACGAATTGATACTAATTATACTAATATTCGTATTATTCGTATGGATTAGTATATTGGTATTGCATTTTATGAAAGTAATTCTATTAAAAGATATTCCTAAGATTGGGAAAAAATACGATATTAAAGACTTCGCTGATGGCTATGTTAGGAATTTTCTAATCCCTAATAAATTAGCCGAGGAAGCTACATCCAATAAAATTACTAAAATTCAAGGAATGAAAACAGAGCAGGAAAAAGAAACTCAAGAAAAGCTGGAAACCTATAAAAGACAGGCTAAACAAATGGCAGGTTTTAAACTGGAATTTATTTTAAAAACTGACGGAAAAAGTGTTTTTGGCGCTATTAATTCCAAAGATATAGCAGAAAAACTTAAAGAAAAAGGAATAAACATTACCGATGAACAAATTAAAATGGAAAAGCATCTCAAAGAAATAGGGGAGCATATTATTAAAATAAAATTCAGCCCCGAAATTGAGGCTAATTTAAGAGTAGTTTTAAAATCAGAAGAAGTGATTACAGAAAAACCGAAGAAGAAAAAAATCTCTACTAAACAATAGAGACTTTTTTCACGGTTCTTGTTTTACCGTTAAATCCTTTTTTCCTATGAGTGGTAAATTTTACTTTGCCTGATTTCACAGCATAGAGAGTATCGTCAACACCAACTCTTACGTTGTTGCCGGCAATGACTTTAGAACCTCTTTGTCTGATAATAATATTACCAACATTGGCCTTTTGACCATCAGAGATTTTAACTCCCAAACGTTTTGCAATAGAATCGCGGCCTAGTCTTGTAGAACCACCTGCCTTTGTATGTGCCATATGACATTTATGTTAACATAAATGAATGTAAAATGCAAATCCGCCCACTGGCGGAAAAAGTCAAAAATCAAGCTATGAACAACTTCCTTCAAAAATATAAAAAAGAAATAATTGTGGCGATATTTGTGTTTTTAATTGCTACTTTAAGTTTCGGTTTGGGTTATTTAACTGCCACGAAATTGGAAAAAACCGTACCAATTATTTTTGAAAAATGCTCTGAATAAAATAATACCAATATACTAATACATACTAATTATACGAATACGTATTAGTATTATTCGTATGAATGAGTATAATCGCAACGAGGGAGTAAATTAAGAATATCAATTATTACTTTACGACCGAGCAAGATTATATAGCAAAGCGTATATATTGGTATTGCTTGTCGTAAACAATTTGACAATAAAATAAATATGGATTATAATGTAATTGGTTATTTAAATTATAAATAAGGAGGTAATTTATGTCATTTGAAGAACAAGTAAAAAATTTCATGTTAGAAATTACCGAAATCTTAAGAAAAGATGATAGAGGAATGACTTATGGTTACGAGGAATTGATTGAAAAAATACACACAAGTGGGACCTCATTAGAAATAATAAAGGCGATTAATAATCTTATTGCAAAAGGAGAAATCGAAATAAACATAAAATCTATACCTGGTGGGCAGTTAATCTTTAGCATTTGTGCTTCAAGAGAACATTAAGGAGGTGGGGAAATGACTGCACAAGGTCTTTCACAAGAAATACTGAAAATACTGGGAGTAAAAGGACAAATAGCAATAGAAGAATTAAGGCTAGAATTGGGAAAAACTATTACTTTTTTAGACTTTGATTTCGAAAATACTCTTATTAGCCTTATAAGAATGGAGACGATCCGAGTAATTCCCGGTGATGCAAAGTTTAGATCTGCCGAAGAATATAGCGGAAATATTATCAGGAAATCAGGAATAATCTTTGAATACATAGAAAAGGTGTAAAAAATATTAAAAAATCCGGTTGCCAGAGGCTACCGGATTTTATTTTATTCTTTTATATCTCTTTTTATCTTTTCTAAGGATTTTTTCATAGCTTTCAATATTTTTACAGTTCTAGTTTTCGTTTTGGCTGATTCAATTTCTTGCAAAGTATCGCTGGGTAATTTTTTTAACAAAGATTCAAACTTTTTCTTGTCCAATCCTAAAACTTCTGCCCAAACGCCACGTTTTTCTAATATTGGCCTAATTTTTTCCCAGTCATATTCTTCTTTAATTTGGCTGGTTTTTACAATAAAACCCTCGTCTCCAAACACCCTATCTAAGCCTTTTTTCTCTAAATAAACATTAATTTGTTGCTTAATTTCCGCTAATTTATCATCAGTTTGATCATTAGCGCTTTTTAAAACAAAATACTCATCTACCATCTTTTTAATTTCTTCATCGGCCGGAGTTTGCTGTTGATATAAATGTGACCACATCGGACAAATATTTTTATAAGAACAGTAATTGCATAAGGCAGAGGGGATTGGGGGAAAATAATTTTTTTCAATTTCCGCAATATTCTTCAAAACCCTAGCTTTCACTGCTTCAATTTCTTCATGAGTACGCTTAGTACTCATTTTTTCCCCATGTTTTAAGAAATACAAACTTAGGTTGATATTTTCTAATTGTGCTAAATCCGGCCAACGTTTAAAAAATCCCAAAGTATAAATAGAAAGCTGAAAATTATTATCCACCACAGATGCGCCAGGCATTTTTTTATTAGTTTTATAATCAATAATTTCAAAAACTCCTTCCTTAACCTTGTCCACTCTATCAATAATACCGGTTAAAATATGGCTGGTTTCTTTTCCTGCGTCTTCAATGGGCGCTTCAAAACGCGATTCCAGGGCAATAATAGTAGATTGATGATCCGGAATATTCTTTTGATAGAATTCTCTTAAAATTCTTTGACCATCAATAAAATAAACATTTTTTTCTTTTTCATCATGCCAAGAAACTTTTTGCGAAGCATCTCTCCATTCTATATTAAAGTAGTTAAAAACATCGTCTAAAGAAGGGAAAACAGGGGATTGGTCATATAAATACTTCAAAGTAGAGTGTAAAGTGGTGCCAAAAATCTGTTCCTTGGTCTTAGGAACTTTTATTTTCTCAATAATTTGATATTCAAATCGCTTAGGACAATTCTCAAAAACATCTAAACTGGAATAAGATATACGCATAATATTATTTTACTTGATTTTTAAATAAAAGGCGAACCAGATACGTTAGGACTAGCAGTTAATTTTTCCAGAATTAAAAAATTTCTCAAAAGAACTCATATAAAAATATGAGACTCCAATAGTAATATTGAAGTCTTTTTGTTATAAGAATACTGTGCTCAAATAACGGTAGGGAAACAAGCAAAAGCAGTCTATTTGCTATATTGATTGCGTCGCACAACAGAGGTTTTGCGACACATCAAGTATAGCAAAAGCCGGGGTATTGTTCCCGGCTTATATAAGATTAGGCTCTTAATTGACTGATTATTCTTTGAGTAAACATTCCACTAAAGAATCCCCAAATAGTTTTTAA
>CAZTRS010000004.1:0-1751 GCA_964616795.1 uncultured Candidatus Saccharibacteria bacterium | reverse complement strand
ATTGTGTCGCACAATTTTATTGATAAATGATAATAATTAAATATAGGCCATAGGATTAACAGTGGCGCCGATTGGCGTTAACCCGCAAGAACTAATAGTGCTCATTCTAAAAGTTGGAGCAAAATAGACAGAAAAATGTAAGTGAGGACCAGTGGAAAATCCGGTATTACCCACATAACCAATAGCCTCCCCTCTTTTGATTGTATCACCGACTTTCACTAATTGTAAAGATAAATGAGCATACAAGGTTGTTAAATAATTTCCATGTTTAATGACAATAAATTTTCCAAAACCTCGACGATAACAATATTTATCCTGATTACCAACGGCTATCACTTCTCCATCTTCTGCGGCATAAATTGTAGTACCGATACTAGCGGCAAAATCAACCCCATTATGAGCAATGGTTTTATAGTTTCCTTTACTATAAAAATATTTAGAAGCTTCGGTGATACCATATCCCTGACTCATTCTTCCTTTGACTGGTTGCTGTAAAACACCATTTTTACCTTGAGGAAGCAAGTTAGGGTCAATTTCTGCTTTTAACGCTTCTTCTAAGCGACTCATTTCCGCTTCAATTTCCATACGATTTTGTTCAATTTCACTTAACAAATTCTGATAATTCTTTTCTTGACTCTTAGTTTGATTTAAAAGGTCTGTTTTTTCTCCCTGAACAACGGAAACTATTTTTTTCTGACTACTTAAATTAACTTGAGCTGCTTGCATGGATTTTTTCTTAGCCTCTGTTTCTAATTTCTGATTTTTTAAGTCCTCCTTAAGCATTTGTAGCTCTGTCAAGGCTTCTTCCATACCCCTACCGAAATTAATCATATTTTCCACATCCAACATAGTATCGGAAAGATTATCATTTTTTAAAAACATAGCTATTAAAGTACCATTGTGGTCCTGTTCATATAAATTCCTAATATTCTTAGCTATAATTTCTTTTTTGAATTCTATTTCTTGTTCGGTATTACGGGTTTCCAACCCCAATTTATCTACTTCTAAAGTTAAAGTTTCTATTTGAGTATTAGTAACTTTAATTTTAAAATTCAAATTATCTAAATTAGCCTTAATCTTTTTCAATTCAGTGCTTAAAGTACCCTTAGTAGCCTGAGTTTTGGATAGTTCCTCATTATATTTAGCTTCTTCTTGTTCCAATTGTTCCAATAATTGTTTTTTAGTATCAATCTGCGCCTGCAATTCATCATAATTACCGGAAAAAGCCGTTTGAAAATTAACGGAAAAAATAACAAAAATAAGCAATATTTTCACAGCTATTTGGCAAAATTTCTTCATTTGATTTTTTCCAAAGCCAATTTTAAACGACGTAAAGTTTCTTTTTTACCTAAAATCGGCATAATTTCAAAAGGTCCGGCTGAATTCTTTAATCCACTTAAAGCCACGCGTAAAGGCCACAGAAGCTCTCCCCTGCCTCTTTTTTCCGCTTCCGGCATAATTATCACCTCTAACTGACTCTTGGTGAAATTGCTGGTTTTCAAATCAGAAAGTAAATTGATTAAGAATTCAATACTACCCTTAGTGTTCTCCAAAATACTGTCTTTCCAAATTAATAATTCTTTCGGATAATCCGTTAAAACAAAAAAATATCCTATTAACTCCGGTAAATCCGATAATTTTTTTATTCTTTCTTTATGTAATTCAATTATTTTTTTTAAATATTTCTGGTCGGCAAAAATTTCTTTACCCAACACTTCTTCCAAGTATGGTAGGGATTTCTCGGTTAATTC
>CAZTRS010000003.1:0-21304 GCA_964616795.1 uncultured Candidatus Saccharibacteria bacterium | reverse complement strand
CCAATTATGCAATCTTTTAGGAGCTACGGTAGTTTTAATGGTGTATTATACTTGGCAAAAACGTGAAAATCATTTAATAATTGAGAAAAAATAAAATAAATAAGTTCTAATGTTCTGCAGAACATTAGAACAAGAATTTTATGCCAGGTAGTAGAATTTCAAAAGGTGCTTTGCGTCAAATAGCCCGGTATTAATCAGGTAGTAGAGCAAAGCACGCTATCTGACAAGTTATAAAGTCCATCAAAATAATTATTGTAAATTTCAGTCCGCCAGCTGGCGGATGAAATTTCACTACCTGGTATGGAAAATTTAGAAAATATAGGAGCGTGTAAAAAACAAAAGGAAACTCTGCCTACTGCGGAAAAGTGCGAAATTCAACGACATTTGATTGAGGATTTTTGCGCTATGAGAAGTATGAGTGACCCGAAAGAAAGAAATATTTGCGCCTTAGATTGGGTGGAAAAATACGCCGATAACCTTGATGATGTGGATGAAGAATTATTCAATCGTTATAAAAAAGCTGAAACTGATGAAGAAAAAGACGCTATTTTAGATGAAATTCAAGCAGCCTTGGATGTTTTAGACAGAATAAACGGATAAAATTCATTATCTTAGATAAAGACATATAGTTGATGGCGGATTGTTTGAAAGGCGATATTTTATGGTATAATATAATTGTCGAGATAAATAATCCGCCAGTTGGCGGAAAACAAAATTATGAAAGGATTCGTAACTAATATTGAGAAGGATTCCTTGGCCAACAATAATTTTCGCCAGGTCCTTTATACCGGAAAACATAGCCAATTGGTTTTAATGAGTTTAAAACCAAGAGAAGAAATTGGCATGGAGGTTCATAATGAGAACGACCAATTTTTTCGTTTTGAAAAAGGTCAAGGAATGGTAATTATAGATGGTAATGAATATCAAGTGAGTGATGGTTTTGCGGTAGTAATACCGGCTGGCGCTCAACATAATATTATTAATACCTCTATTGACCAACCATTGAAAGTTTATACCATTTATTCTCCGGCTCATCACAAAGATGGGGTGGTGCGCGCCACTAAAGAAGAAGCCGTGGCCAATTCACCGGAGTTTGATGGAAAAACAACTGAATAATTAACTAATTTGACAAAAATAGCCCCTCTTTACAAAGGGCTATTTTTATTTAAAATAGGAGGTGGTTGTTTAAAATCTTAAATCCGCCCCCGTCTACTTTAAATAGACTTCGGCGAGACAATGGAGGGGAAATGAAGAAGAAAAAAGAAGGGGAATATACTCAAATTGGCGAAAATCTTTGGAAATGTTCCGGATGTGGACGGTATATTAAAAGTGGGTTTGGTGTAAAAATAGATGGTCCAGATTTTCATTTTTATTGATTCTAAATGTTTTTGTGGCGGTTTAATAAAAAGAGTAATAAAAATGAAATCAAAAGAGGAGAAATAAAAATGAAACAAATTATTAAAAATATTTTGTTTTTTATTCTGTTTTTTTTCATTGCTTTTTTGTGTTGGGGTTCGGTTTTTCTTTTTGGTAAAGGTTTTCTTTGGTTGGTTCATAAAGTGAATATATATTTGAATAATTTGTGTTTAATTCGGGATTTAGAAATATCCAAAATATTTTTAGATATGATAGCCTTTAGTTTTGTAGGAATGATTGGCATTTTATTATTGGCCATATTGTTTTATTTTTTCTTTTTTAGAAATACTTCCGATATAAATTAAAAAATTTGAGGCTCTCTTGTCGTTTGACAAAAGAGCCTTTTTTTATTTAATATCTAAATTAGATATTTTATAATTCCGTAAAGAGGAATAATGTATTTAGGAGTTAAAAAAACATGTATTGTTGTAAGTATTTTATTGCTCCAATTTTATTTTGGTTATTTCTGGAATTTTTTATTATTGATTTTGGAAGACTGACAAGGGCATTTTTTATTATATTTATAATTATACAATTAGTTTGGTGGTTATTTTTTTATAAAGAAATTAAGAATAAATAAAATCAAAGGGGGTGGGATTTGAAAAGAGTCATTTTTATCCTCTATAGACTATTGGTTTTATTTTCACCGACTATTTTGTTTATTATTTTAGACCATTTGGATTTTTTTGGTCCCTCTATGGTTTGGAAATGGATTTTCGGTATTTTTCAAGTATTTATGATTTTTTATCAATTTCATAAGAATAAGAATGATATTGGAAAGAATGACTCATATCATCAAGATGAGACCAATGAATATCAAATCAGCGATGGATTTTGAAAATAATAAACAGAACCCTGATTTTGCTAAAGTAAAATCAGGGCTTCTTTTATATTCAAAAAAATGTTAAAATCTTTTTATGCTAAAATCATCACTATTCTCTAAAAAACAACTGATTTTCATCGGCCTTTTTATTTTATTAATAGGATTATTGGCCTTAAATAGAATTGCGGATTTTGATACTTTTTATCATTTAAAAACAGGGGATTATATTTGGCAAAATAAAATAATTCCTGAAACTGATATTTTTTCTTTTACTGCTCAAAATCAGCCATGGATAACGCATTATTGGTTAAGTGATGTTATTTTTAGTTTAATTTTTGGGGTATTTAATAGTTTTTGGATTTTAATTATTTTTGTGGCTATTATTGCTGCTTTAGCTTATTTTTTGGTGTTAAAAAATACGTTGAAGCGGGGAGGGGATTTTTATTTAACATTGGCTTTGATTTTACCCATAGCTTATTTATCAATGGAATTATGGGTACCGAGACCGCAGATATTTTCTTTTTTATTATTTGTTTTATTGTTGTTTTTATTGCAGAAATTGCGTTATTCCGGGAATCTTAAATTACTTTTTATTTTACCCGTTATTTTCTTATTTTGGGCTAATTTACATGCCAGTGTGATGATTGGCTTGGGTTTATTATTGCTTTTTATCGTGGCGGGAATTTTTCAAAATTTAATAAAAAAATACAATATTTTAAATTTATCGCAATATTTATCAGAAAAAATTTCTTTTAAATTATTACTGGGATTATTTATTACTTTGATTGTTTCAATGGGTATTTGTTTGATTAACCCCAATGGTTTTCATATTTTTACTTATCTTCAGGAAATTAAGCCTACGGCGCAGATTTTGGGTATTGCCGAATGGAAATCAATTTTATCGTTTTTGAATGTGACTCAGGCTAAAATATATTTAGCCATGATGGTTTTAATGAGTGTTTTTATTTTTTGGCGTTCCTTCAGAAGAAAAAGTATTGATTTATATGATTGGGGATTGGTGTTTGTGGCTTTTGTTTTACCGTTAATTTCCATTAGACATGTTATCTTTTTCCCTTTGGCTGTTTTTCCAATCTTTATTTTGGAACTGACAAAAACTCATTTTTGGCAAGAGTTCAAAAGACAATGGGAAGGCAGCGGTAAAGAAGGGGTTTTTTATCAAATTTTAATTCTTTTGTTGTTGGTTTTTTCTTTTGTTAGGGTTGTTAGTTTTCCGCGTCCTATTTTAAATGATAAATACCTTCCTATTCGGGCTGTTGATTTTATTCAAAAAGAAAATATTTCTGGGCCAATGTATAACTTGGAAATGGGAGGATATTTGATTTGGAGATTGTGGCCGGAGCAAAAAGTTTTTATGGATGGACGTAATGAAGTTTATGCCGGTCAGCCGGTTGAGGATTATGTAAAGATTGCTAGAGTAGAAGGAGATTGGGATAAGATTGTTGACGATTATGATATCAATTATTTTATTCTTTGGTACCATGAGCCATTAAGTAGTTTGGCGCAAAAATTGGACGCATCTGTCAGGTTAAAGGATTTTCGTTTGGTTTATTGGGATGACGTAGCTTTGATTTTCGTCAGAAATAATGAGAAAAATAACTCAGTAATTGATAAATATGAATATAAAGTAGCCGATCCCTTTTATGCTCCCAATCAAATCAAGCCATGGGATTTTGAAAGGGCTCGTCAAGATATTTTGCGGGGATTGGAATTAAATCCAAATTCGCAAGTTTTGTTGGATTACGGTACGATATTAGTTAATTTGTTTAAGGCCAGATAATTTATGGTTATTCCATATATAGTCTTATTTTTTACCATGTTAATTCTTGGAGAAGAAGCGATGTTGGTGGCCGGTTCTTTAAGCCATTTAGGCGTTCTTAAACCTTGGACGGCTTTTATTTTTGCTTTGTTGGGGGTTTATGCGGGTGATACTTTTTGGTTTTCCATTGGTTGGCATTTGGGCAATGGTTTTGTGAAAAGATTCGGCAAGTTCTTTTTTGTGACAGAAGAACGTTTTCAGAAAATACAGGACCTTTTCAATAATAACGGGAAATGGGTATTGTTTTTTTCCAAATTCATCTTTGGTTTTAATCATTTAGTAATGGCTGCAGCCGGAGCTTCCCGTATGAAAATTAAAAAATTTGTCATTTGTCAGTTTTATACTTCTTTTATTTGGACCATGATTTTTATGAGTTTGGGTTATGCTTATTCCGGGTTTATCAACTCCATTACAAAGAATGTTAAAATCATTGGTTTAAGTTTTTTGGCTTTTTTTGTCATTTTTATTATAAGTGAAAGACAGATAAAAAAGTTTGCGGAAAAAATATTCAATTTCTTTTTTCTGAAAAAAGAATAATATTATTTTAGTTCAACTAACCATATTTTTCGTTATAACGAAAAATATGGTTAGTAGGGGTATTGACCCCGTGCCTTTTATGAATATAATTATCATTTTTGCCCGCCTCATCGATGGATTTATTTATAAAAGGCGCGAGGTTGACTTCTTCATTTATTTTTTTTAGTATAAAATTAGTATTATAAAATTTTTAATGAGGAGGAGACATGGAGGCACAAAGAGATTGGTATGGAGCTTTATTTATTTTATCTTATATTGCCCTTAGCCTTTTAATAATTCTGATTTATTGCAAGATTTACTGGGATTATTACAAGAGAAATAAAATTGATTTTTTATCAAAAGTTTTATTTCCTTATCCATATATTTTGATTTGTGATTTTAATTACATAAAAAGAGAAAAAAGATTATACGATTCTACTATAGTAAGATGTTTGACATTTTGGGATTATTATAAATATGTGTTATTGAGAGGATATAGTCTTTGTTTTATTTTTTTTTGGCCATTATATTTATTATTTCATTGGTTGATGGCGTTGACGCAGTGGATTATTTTCTTTTTTTCATGGTTATGGATTTTAGCGAGAGCGTGTCCAAAATTATCCTTTTTAATCATTTCCATTCTTCTTTTATTGTTGTGCTGTTATTAACAAAAAAGCCCTTTTTAAAGGGCTTTTTTACGCATTTTTTACTTGTATTTAGAGTAAAAATATGATAAAATAAAAGCATTAAAATGGTTAAAAAAGCTAATAAAAATCAGGCCAAAAAGGCGGTTTCATCACAAGAAATGAAGCCGTCTTCTTATGGCGCAAAAGATATCATTGTTTTAGAGGGTTTGGAACCGGTTAGGAAAAGACCGGGCATGTATATTGGTTCTACCGGTATAGACGGATTACATCATTTAATACATGAGGTAGTTGATAATTGTATTGATGAAGCCATGGGTGGTTTTGCCAATAATATTGAGGTGCGCTTATCCGGTGAGCATCATGTTTCCGTTCAAGATGACGGCCGAGGTATTCCCGTTGACACTCATCCGCAAACTAAAAAATCTTCTTTGGAAACAGTAATGACAGTCTTACATGCGGGCGGTAAATTTGAAAGTGGGGCTTATAAAGTTTCTGGCGGTTTGCATGGCGTGGGTGTTTCTGTGGTTAATGCTTTGTCAAAATTTATGCGGGCTGAAGTTTGCCGTGATGGAGAAAAATTCGCTCAGGAATATGAAAGAGGAAAACCGAAATCAGCGGTAAAGAAGATTGGTCATAGTTCGTTGCATGGCACCACTATTTCTTTTGACCCGGACCCGGAGATTTTTGCCAATAAAACCGGGCAAATACCGGAATATGATTTTACCCGCATTGCCGACCATTTGCGTGAACAAGCCTTTTTAACCAAGGGTATCAGAATTAGATTAATTGACGTCAGACCCAGTAAAGAAAATATTGCTGATTTTCATTTTGAAGGAGGCATCATTTCTTTTATTAAATATTTATTAGGAGATGAAAAATCAGTTCACGACAATATTTTTTATGTCAATAAAATGGTGGAAAAGATTCAGGTAGAATCAGCTTTTGTTTATACAGAAGATGTACAAAGTTTAGAATTGGCTTTTGCCAATAATATTAGAACTATTGAAGGGGGGATGCAATTGACCGGTTTTCGCACCGCTTTAACCAGAGCTTTAAATGACTATGCCCGTAAGGAGGGATATCTCAAAGAAGGTGAGGAGGGATTAACTGGCGATGATGTGCGTGAGGGCTTGGTGTCTGTTATTTCCGTGAAATTACCCGACCCACAATTTGAAGGACAGACCAAGGCTAAACTTGGTAACCCCGAAGCTCGCACCGCGGTTGATTCAGCGGTCAGTGAAAGCTTGAAAGATTTTTTGGAAAAGAATCCACAAGACGCGAAAAAAATCATTGAAAAGTGTTTATTAGCCGCTAAGGCCAGAAAAGCCGCTAAGGCTGCCAAGGAAACTGTTTTAAGAAAGGGCATTTTGGAGGGACTGACTTTACCCGGCAAGCTCACTGATTGTTCTTCCCGTCATCCCGAGGAATCAGAATTATTTATTGTAGAGGGAGATTCAGCCGGTGGTTCAGCTAAACAAGGAAGAAATCGTCAATTTCAGGCTATCTTGCCATTGAGAGGGAAAATTCTTAATGTAGAAAAAACCCGTTTGAGTAAAATCATTGAAAATAAAGAAGTAAAATCTTTAATTATTGCCTTAGGTACAGCTATTGCCGAGGAATTTGATTTGTCCAAACTTCGTTATCATAAGATTATTTTAATGACTGATGCGGATGTGGACGGCGCTCATATTCGTTCTTTGCTTTTGACCTTATTTTTCAGATTTTTGCCGGAAATAATTTACAAAGGACATTTATACATTGCCCAACCTCCTTTATATCGTATTCAAAAAGGGAAGGAGATTCAGTATGCTTATGATGATAATGAAAAAGAAATTCTGGTTAAGAAAATTTCTGCCAATAAAGAAGGGGGGATTTATATTCAGCGTTATAAGGGTTTGGGAGAAATGAATCCAGACCAATTATGGGATACTACCATGGACCCAGATAAGAGAGTTTTGAAAGTTGTTACCGTGGA
Source organism: uncultured Candidatus Saccharibacteria bacterium (assembly GCA_964616795.1). Lineage (GTDB taxonomy): Bacteria > Patescibacteriota > Minisyncoccia > UBA6257 > JAAZHW01 > DAONDV01. Next base: position 14,090 of record CAZTRS010000003.1, on the reverse strand, counting down.
GGATGCAGAAAAGGCTGATAAGATGTTTGACGCTTTAATGGGCGATTTAGTGGAGGCGAGACGTCATTTTATTCAGGCTCGCGCTAAAGCGGTTCGTAATCTTGACATTTAGTTAATAAACCATTAGTCTAAATAATACATTTCTAATAACAAGAAAAATGTCTAAAATAATCAATTTTTTGAAAGAAGTACGGATGGAATTACGCCATGTTAATTGGCTTTCCAAAAATCAGGTAATCCAATATACATTAATTGTTATTGGTTTATCTTTGAGCGTTTCCTTATTTTTGGGATTCTTTGACTTTGTTTTTAATTATCTCTTTGTTAATTTCGTAATTTAATTATGACTAAACAACAAGATACGCAAAAAAAAGAATGGTATGCTATTCATACTTACTCCGGTTATGAGGATGCGGTGGCTCGCTATTTGAAGCAAAGAGTAGAGTCATTGGATATGCAGGATAAAATTTTTAATGTTTTGGTGCCCAAAGAGAAGAAAATTAAAATTAAAGGCGGAAAACGTTATACTGTAGAGGAAAAAGTTTATCCGGGTTATGTTTTAGTAGAGATGATTTTAACTGATGATTCTTGGTATGTAGTGAGAAATACTCCGCGGGTTACCGGTTTTATCGGGGCCGATTCCACCAAACCGGAACCATTAGCAGAAAAAGAACTTTCTGAAATAATGAAACGTACGGGCATTGAAGAGCCGAAGTATAAAGTTGATTTAAAAACAGGTGATATCGTGAAAATTACCGATGGTCCTTTCAAGGATTTTGAAGGTAAGATTGATGAATTGGATGAGGAAACGGGTAAGGTTAAAGTATTTGTTTCTATTTTCGGTCGTGAAACTCCAGTGGAGTTAGATTTCTTACAGATTAAGAAAATATAAAGGGCTTTATCCGCGGGGTCTTAAAGACCGAGCGGGGATAAAACCTTTATCCGCCAATTGGCGGATAATATTAAAAACAACTATGGCAAAAAAAATAAAAGCGCAAATTAAATTACAAATTCCTGCTGGCGCAGCTAATCCTGCTCCTCCGGTGGGTTCAATCTTAGGCCCTCATGGTATTAATTTGGGTGAATTTTGCGCCCGTTTTAATGATGCTACTAAGGCTCAGGCTGGAAGTATCATCCCAGCTGAAATTACTATTTATGAAGATAGAACTTATGAGTTTAAATTAAAAACTCCTCCAGCTTCAGATTTATTGAGAAAGGCTGCCGGTGTTACTAAAGGTTCTGGACAACCCAATAAAACTAAAGTGGGAAAAGTGACTAAAGCTCAGATTAAAGAAATTGCTGAAAAAAAGATGGCTGATTTGAATGTGAATAGTATGGAAGCAGCTATGCGCAGCATAGAAGGTACTGCCAAGAATATGGGCATTGAAGTAGAGAAATAATATGCATCATAGGGCATTTAAATATAGTCCCGACTGAAACGTCGGGGCTGTTTTTTTATCATTTTTATGTTAAAATATTTATATGAAATACGTGCCCACTATTGGTTTGGAAATACACATGGAATTAAAGACCAAGACTAAGATGTTTTGCGCTTGTTTAAATGACTCCGAAGAAAGAGAGCCGAATAAGAATGTTTGTCCGGTGTGTCTAGCTCATCCTGGGGCCTTGCCGGTGGCTAATTTAGAGGCCATCAGGGCTGTTTTGAAGATTGGTATGGCCTTAAATGGGAATATAGCCGAAATATCCAAATTTGATAGAAAAAACTACTTTTATCCTGATTTACCCAAAGCTTATCAGATTTCCCAATATGACCAACCTTTTGTGGCGGGTGGATATTTAGAAATAGATTTACCTTTAGAAAGTGGGAATGAAATACCGAGAAAAAAGAAAATTAGAATAACCAGAGTACACTTAGAAGAGGATACTGGTAGATTGGTACATCCTGATGATGGAAAAAGCACTTTAGTGGATTTTAACCGCGCCGGTGTGCCTTTGGCGGAATTAGTAACTGAACCGGATATTACTTCCGGTTACGAAGCGCAGAGATTTGCCGAAGAATTGCGTTCCATTTTACGTTATTTGGGCGTGGCTAATGCTGATATGGAAAAAGGAGAGCTTCGTTGCGAGGTTAATATTTCCATGGCTTTGGAGGACGCTGATAAATATGGCACTAAGGTAGAAATTAAAAATCTTAATTCTTTTCGTTCCGTAGGACAATCTATTGATTATGAAATAAAAAGACAGACTGAAGTTTTGGAAGAAGGCGGAAAAATTATTCAGGAAACTCGGGGTTGGGATGAAACTAAAGGTGAAACTTTTTCTCAGCGCAAAAAAGAAGAAGCCCATGATTATCGTTATTTTCCTGAGCCGGATTTATTGCCTATGGCGCCTAAAGAAATGTTTAATTTGGAAGAGATAAATCTGGAATTGCCGGAATTGCCTGAAGCCAAGCGTCTACGCTTTATGAAAGAATACGGATTAAAATTTAAAGAGGTGGAAATTTTGGCTTATGAGCCGGCGATTGCTGATTATTTTGAGCATATAGTTTCAGAACTTGATGTTTTTGAAAAAGCTACTGCTGAACACAGAGAAAAAAGAATTAAATTGGCTTATAATTATTTTATTAATGATTTACAAAGCTTGATGACTGAAACTGGAATAAAAATTGCTGAATTAAGAATTGATTCAGAAAACTTCGCGCATTTGATTGATTTTGTTGATAAAAATATGATTTCTTCAGCTGCTGCCAAAGTTGTATTAGCCGAAATGTTTGATACTGGCGCCGACGCAGAAGATGTAGTAAAAGAAAAAAATCTTTTGCAGGTTTCTGACACAAAAGATTTAGAAGGTTTTATTCAAAAGGCGATAAAGGAAAATCCTGTAGCGGTAGAGGAGTTTAAAGGGGGCAAGGATAATGCTTTGCAGTTTTTAGTGGGTAAATGCATGGCTTTATCCAAGGGCAAGGCCAATCCTAAGGTGATACAGGAATTATTAAGGAAAAACCTATCAAAATAGACTATTGCTTTTTAGTCTATTTTATGGTATAATTAATATATTGATGTAAAAAGGTGATATAATAATTAAGTCGTTTTTTTAAATAAAAATTATGAGTATTGAAAATATGGGAAATTTAAATAATAGTGGAACGAAAGGTCCAGAAAAACCTCCAAAAGACGATGAATTAGAACTTGAAATGCACGCCGGGCCGATAAAAGAAGAAAAAAGGCCAATGACTCCCGAAGAAATACACAAACATAAAATGAATTTTATTAATGAATCCCCAGATATTGATTTGGAATTAAAAAAACCAAAAAGTGTAAAGGAACAAATAAAAGAAGCAGCTCAAGCAATTCCTCCTTCTATTCAGGCAATGGCAGAAGAGAGGGTTAAAGAAATTAAAAACAAAGATAATAGTTTTATCGCGCAATCTAATATAAATAATATAGAGAAAAAAGAAAATGAGGCTGATTTGGTTAATCGGATGTTGACCTTGGAAGAAAAAATAAAATATATTGAAAAATTTATTGTTGATAAAAAAGGCGATGAAAAGGCTATAATAGACGCACAGAATGATTTAATTAATACCAAAAAAGAATACGAAAAATTATTCCAAGAATATTCTAAAAAAATAAAAAAATAGTCGCGTTAAGTAATCCGCCGTTCGCCAACCGGCGAAGGCGGGGAAAAAATATGGAACCAAAGATTGAGGATTTAATTAAAAAAAGCGGTGAGCTTACTATAGAAAAAATTAAAGAAGCTTCCAAAAAATTGGCTAATAATGAAAAATTTATGAATTTAAATAAAAGATTGGCCAAGGTAATTCAAACAATGGAAGATTTTGAAAAATCATCCGAAGAAATGAAAAAAAATACTGACGAATCTTTATTAAAATCAGTTAAAAATAATTATAAAAATGAAATAGAGAATATAGTAGGTGCTATATCTGGTATGATATGGAAAGAATCTGGTGCTAAAATTGAAGAGAATGTTGTTGTTTCTATTGATGAAATGATAGATGGTGCTTTAAAAGAAAAGGGTGATATAAGTAAAGATGAAGATATGCAGATAAAAATATTGAAAAGAGATCAACTGGAAGAGTTAAAAAAATAAATAAAACTAAAAAACCGCCTTAGGGCGGTTTTTTAGTTTAAGAATTTCTTTATTAATTTTTCTGCTTGTTTTTGATTTTTAATCCAGTGAATTTCAGAATCACGTTTAAACCAGGTCATTTGGCGTTTACTGAAGTCTTTAATAGCTTTATATAATCCCTGAATCATTTGTTCTTTGGTGATTTTTTTCTGTAGATATAAGCCAATCCAGCGGTATTCTAAGCCAAAATCATATAATCTTTTAAAGCTTACGCCTGATTTTCTCAGTTTTTTTACTTCATTAACCATCTTAGCATTTAGGCGTTTAATTAGGCGTTTCCAGATTAATTCATTTAGTTGTTTTTGGTCTCGTTTTACTCCCAATTTTAAGACATCGTAATCTCTGTGTTTTTGGATTTTAGGCACGGGTTTTTTGGAAATCATTACAATTTCTAAAGCGCGAATTAAACGGCGAGGATTATTTTTATCTATGTTTTTGGCGCGATTAGGGTCTAGTTTTTTGAGTTTGGCGAATAACTCTTTGGTGGTTAATTTTCCCAGTTTTTTACGAAGTTTAAAATTAGGCTTAATATTCGGAAAAATTTGATTATCAATCACAGCATCAATATAAAGTCCGGTGCCACCGCAAATAATCGGAGTTTTGTCTCTTTTTAATATTTTAGAGATGGCTGATTTAGCTTGTTTTTGAAAATGCGCCACTGAAAATTTAGTATTCGGATTGGCTACGTCTAACATATAATGAGGAATTCCTTTATGTGTAAAGACATATTTCTTTTTTACTTGCCCCGTACTAAAATTTGAAGAATTTTTAGTATCGGGGGTGATTTTACCAGTGCCAATATCCATTTCCTTATAGATTTGTCTAGAATCAGCCGAAATAATTTCTCCGTTATGTTTTAAAGCCAAGGCTACTGCTAAGTCGGATTTACCCGAAGCAGTTGGTCCTAAGATAACAATAACTTTTTGTTTATAATTTTTCATCTTATTTTTATATCTTGCCATATTTTATTATTTATTTCAATTCGTTGTTATTATCTCCAATTCAGACCGTGGTAGTCTGAATTAAAAATATGAATATGGTGAATTATAACGGGTGCTTTTAAAAACAAGTAATTTATGGTAGATTTTTAGATATGTTAGGAATGAAGAGATTTCAAAGAAAAAAAGAAGATTTTGTTTGCGCTAATTGCGGAGAAAAAGTCAAAGGTGTTGGGTATACTGACCATTGTCCGAAGTGTTTGTGGTCCAAGCACGTTGATATTAACCCGGGGGATAGGCAAGCGGATTGTAAGGGATTAATGAAGCCGATTAGCGCAGAAGTGGTGCGGGACGGGTATATTATTTATTATCAGTGCGAGAAATGCGGATTTAATCATCAAGTAAAATCGGCAGAGAATGATAATTTTGAAGAGATTGTGAAATTAAGCAGAAATGTGAATTAAAAAAGCGGTCGCCAAAGGCGACCGCTTTTCTTTTACATTTTTGGCAATAATTTTTTGCAGTTTTTGATAAAGTCTTCGATTTTGATATTTTCTAAATCTTTTTTGCCTCGTTCGCGGATGGCTAAATGGCCGGATTCTATTTCTTTGTCTCCAGCTACGATGATATAAGGTATTTTTTCCATTTCCGCATTTCTGATTCTTTTGCCAATGGTATCACTGGAATCATCAATTTCTACTCTGAAATCATTTTCGTCAAAGTCCGCTTTTAATTTTTTGACAAAATCTAAATGTTTTTCACTAACCGGTAAGATTTTGATTTGGACAGGAGCTAACCAGAGGGGGAAAGCGCCGCTAAAATGTTCTATCATAGTGCCGAAAAATCTTTCCAAAGAGCCCATTAAAGCGCGATGAATCATATAGGGCTGGTGTGGTTTGCCGTCTTCACCAATATACTCCATTTTAAATCTGGCGGGCATATTGAAATCAAATTGAATTGTAGAACATTGCCATTCACGGCCTAAAGCATCTTTAATTTTAATATCAATTTTAGGGCCATAAAAAGCTCCACCACCCTCATCAACCTCATAATCTAATTTCATCTCTTGTAAGGCATTTTTTAAAGCTTCAGTGGCTTCGTCCCACATTTTTTTATCTCCTACAGATTTTTCTTTGGGCTGAGTAGCTAAATAAAGATGGAAGTTTTCAAAACCAAAGCTTTTTAAGATAAAGATAGAGAAATCAACTACTTTTTTAATTTCCGAAGGCATTTGTTCCGGAGTGCAAATCAAATGAGCATCATCTTGAGTAAAGCCACGCACTCTTAATAATCCGTGTAAAACTCCAGCTTTTTCATATCTGTAAACAGTGCCTAATTCTGCCCAGCGTAATGGTAGGTCGCGATAAGAACGTAATTTATTTTTGTAAATGATAATATGAAACGGACAATTCATGGGTTTGATAAAGTATTTATCTTTATCAATTTCCATGGGGCTATACATATTATCTTTATAAAATCCTAAATGTCCGCTAGTTTCCCATAAAGTAGATTTTCCGATGTGTGGAGTGAAAACAATATCATAGCCGTTTTTATAATGAGCTTTTCTCCAAAAATCTTCCATGGCTACGCGAATGCGCGCTCCCTTGGGGTGCCAATAAACCAAACCTGGTCCGTATTCTTCATGAATACTGAATAAATCCAAATCTACGCCTAATTTACGATGGTCGCGTTTTTGGGCTTCTTCAACCATTTTTAAATATTCTTCCAATTCATTTTTTGATACAAAAGCCAAGCCATAAATTCTGGTAAGCATGGGATTTTTTTCATCTCCCCGCCAATAAGCTCCGGCGATGCGGTCTAATTTAAAAGCATCAGTTGGAATTTCTTTAGAATTGGCTATATGCGGTCCGGCGCATAAATCAATAAATTCTCCGGATTGGTATAAAGAAGCCTCAGTGGCTTTGGCGCGAGTTTTTTCGCGAGTCTCAGTAGAGCCGGTTTTTGATAATTCTTTGATTAATTCCACCTTAAATGGTTGTTTCAATCCTTGGAAAAGTTTTTCCGCTTCATCAAAAGAAACAAAGCTTTGTTTAAAATCAATACCTTGTTTAATTAATTCTTTCATTCCCTTTTCAATATCAGCCAAATCTTTTTCTTCAATGGGTTTTTCTAAAAGGAAATCATAATAAAAGCCATTATCAATGGTTGGGCCAATGCCTAATTGAGCTTGGGGAAATTTTTCTAAAACTGCCATAGCCAATAAATGGCTAAGGGAATGTCTGATTTTTTCTATATTTTTATTCTCCGAAGTCTTGGCGGAGGAGGATGGCTTTTCTTTGCGCATATTTATTTGATTATTTTAGCTTGTTCCGTTAAGTTAAAATTTGAATCCGTTCAAATTTTAAGAATTTTTGCATTATTTGGATTATAAAGCAAAAATTCTTATTTAACAAGGTGGGCATTTTCGCAGATGATTTTCAACTCGCCGTTGTTTTTATTAACTCTGCCTTCTACTATGACAATGCTGTCTTTTTGCCAGGCTAACATGGTTTTTTCCAGGGTATTAGGAAAAACTGTAACCTCTATATTACCGGTTAAATCTTCTATTTTAGCGATAAGCATAGCTCTGCCGGTTTTGGTAACAATTTTTTTGATTTCGTTGATAATGCCCCCAACTTTTACTCCGCGGTCTATAAGCGAATCGGTAATTTCCACCAAAGTTCTGGTGGTTTCTTTTTTGAATATTTCCTTTTTATAATTTAAAGGATTGTCGGAAATATAAAGCCCCAACAATTCACGTTCATATTTTAATTTCTCATCTAATGGCATGGGTTCGGTTTTTTTCAAACGAAGAGGCGAGAAACTCATTTCTTTGGCAAAGAGATTGACCTGTGGATTGACCGCTGCTTTTTTAGAATCTTGATTGAAGCGTAATAATTCGTCTAAGTTTTGTAAAAGTTCTCCGCGCTCGGATAAATTGTCAAAAGCTCCGGCTTTAATCAAACTTTCCAGAGATTTTTTATTTAAATCTTTATGGCCGATTCTTTGTAAAAATTCTTCAATATTTTTGAAGGGACCGTTTTTTTTGCGTTCGTGGATAATTTCTATCACGATATTTTCTCCGACGTTTTTGACGGCCTGTAAACCAAAGCGAATGGAATTTTTTTCCGGTACCACGCTGAATTTTCTAAAACTTTCATTAATATCCGGAGCTAAGACATTGATTTTCATATGTTTAGCTTCAGTAATTAAGGCCGCGGCGCGCTCTATTTCAGTAGCTTCATTATTCATTAGAGCAGCCATAAACTCCACCGGATAGTGAGCTTTAAGATAAGCGGTTTGATAGGCAATGCGCGCGTAGCAGGCTGCGTGGCTTCTATTAAAGCCATACTGAGCGAAAGGCTCAATAGATGCCCATATTTTCTCGGCTAAGACTTTAGATAATCCACTAGTTGTAATCATGCCATTAATTAATTTATCTCTTTGTTGGTCTAATAATTCTTTAATTTTCTTACCCACAGCCTTTCTTAAAACATCAGCTTCGCCAATAGAAAATCCTCCCAACTCAATGGCTAATTTAATTAATTGTTCCTGATAAATCATGACACCGAAAGTTTTTTTCATAATCGGTTCTAATTTTGGATGCAGGTAAGAAACTTTTTCTCGGCCGTGTTTTCTGGCAATATATTGCGGAATGAATTCTATTGGACCTGGACGATACAAAGCCACCATAGCGATAATATCTTCTATATCAGAAGGTTTTAATTCTTTTAAATATCTACGCATGCCGCCTGATTCTAATTGAAAGACTCCTACGGTTTCCGCTAGTTGGAATAATTTAAAAGCTTTCGCGTCTTTATCGGGTAAAGCGGATAAATCTAATTTAACGTGTTGTACCGCTTCAATAATTTCCAGAGCATCTTGCATGGTGGTAAGATTTCTCAAGCCCAGTAAATCCATTTTTAATAAACCCAACATTTCAATGGCATACATATCATATTGGGTGATAATGGAGTTTTCATCTTGGGGCGCGCGTTGTAAAGGAGTGTAAGTAACCAAAGCATCTTTGGTGATAACAATACCGCAGGCATGAATAGAAGCATGTCGCGCGCAACCCTCTAACTTTTTAGCAGAATCAATTAATTTTTTGACATCCGCATCTCGTTCATAAAGAGTTTGTAATTCTACTACTCTTTCCACCGCTTCCTTTAGAGTGTTGTTGAAAGGGATTAATTTGGCGATATTATCGCAAAAACTGTAAGCTAAACCCAAGGCCCTACCGGTGTCGCGCACAGCCGCGCGCGCAGCCATGGTTCCAAAAGTGACAATTTGCGCCACGTGGTCTTCGCCGTATTTTGCTTTGAGATATTTAATTACTTCATCTCGTTTAGTATCGGAAAAATCCATATCTATATCAGGCATGGAAATTCTTTCCGGATTGAGAAATCTCTCAAATAGTAAATCAAATTTAATGGGGTCTACATCGGTAATATTTAATAAATACGATACTAAAGAGCCGGCGGCGCTGCCTCTGCCCGGTCCGACTACTACGCCGTTGTTTTTCGCCCAATTGACGAAATCTTGCACAATCAAAAAGTAAGAGGCAAAGCCGGTTTTTTTGATTATTGGCAGTTCATATTTTAAACGCTCTATAACTTCCGGAGCGGGAGTTTCTCCGAAACGTTTTTTCATTCCTTCTTCACAAAGTTTTTCTAATAAACTTTCCGGAGTTTCTCCTGAAGGCACTTCAAAATGAGGAAGTAAAGTTTTCCCGAAATCTAATTTTACATCGCATAATTCCGCGATTTTCATAGTATTGGATAAGGCTTCCGGACAATCAGCGTATAATTCTTCCATAGTTTCTGTCGGGCATAAAGAAAAGTCCGCTCCTTTTAAAGTAAGGCGGTCTTCATCCGTGGTCTTATTGCCAGTTTGCACAGCCAACATAATATCATGAGCTTCCGCATCATCAGGATTTAAATAGTGGGTATCATAAGTGGCTACTACCGGTACATTAAATTTTTTTCCGAGTTCTATTAAAGCTTTTTTTACTTTAGCGCTTTCCGGAATTTGCGGGTGATAAGGAAGCTCCAGATAAAAATCTTCATGAAAAATATCTAAATATTCTTGTAATTTTTCTTCAACTGTGTCTAAACGATTTTCCAAAATTAATTTTGCCAATTCTCCGGTAAGACAACCGGATAAAGCAATAATGCCTTCGTGGTATTCTTTTAATAATTCTTTATCAATTCTCGGTTTATAATAAAACCCTTCTAAGTGGGCTTTAGTATTAATTTGTAATAAATTTTTATAACCTTCGTAATTTTTAGCTAAGAGAGTAATGTGGTAACGCTTGTCATCAATTCTTGGTCTTTTTTGAAAGCGACTTTCGGGCGCCAGATATGCTTCTAATCCTAAAATTGGTTTTAATTCGGCTTCTTTGGCTTTTTTATAAAACTCCGGAATACCAGACATAGAACCGTGGTCTGTTAAAGCTAAGGCTTCAAAGCCTAATTCTTTGGCTCTAGGCACTAAGTCCTCAATTTTTGCCAATCCATCAAGGAGAGAGTAATGAGAATGCACGTGAAGATGTGTAAATTTGGAGTTCATAGGATTTAATTATACATTTTTTGTTATCAAAATTCAAAAAGTATTTTATTGACTAATTATAATAAATGTGTATAATGACATTTGGTTGCTTAAATTATAAATATGGATATGGAGGTAAAAAATAATGAACAAAATCAAAGTATTAGTGATTGGTGATGTGCCGAAAATTTTTATTGAACGTTTAAAAATTACTAAAAATAATTTTTTTATTGGTTTTATTCCCGTCGTAGAAAAATGCTCTTCAGGGGATGAATTTTCTGCTTATGTTCTTGATTTTCAGCCCGATTTTATTTTAATTACTTTTGAAGATTATTCAAAGCATTCTGAATTTTATGATGATTTGATGAAATCATTTTCTGTTTTTTGGAAAATCTCCACCGGTAAGCCGTGGCATGTAGATGAAATAGATAATGAAATTAAGAAATTAAAAAAGGAATTTTTAGAAAAGAGGTGAAAATGGAACCAAAAAGAATAAAAATTTTGCTCATTGGTAGTTTTTCTGATATTTCTGTTAAAATGTTGAAAGTAATTTACCCTTGTTTTGAAATTGATAAGATTAATCCCACAAATTGTTCCGATGATTATATTATAAATTTTATCAATGACAGATTTCAGCCTCATATTATTTTGATTAATATTAATCAATACTCCAAAAATAGATATTTCTATGATGAATTTTTAGTGAAGAAATTTTCAAAAGTATGTTTTAGAATAGTAAGTATGCCGGAATTATGGGAAGAAGACACTGAGCGGGTGAGGGGATTAATGAAAGATTATATGGAAGAAATTTTAAAAGAATTAGAGAGAAAAAATAAATAAAAAATAAAACCCTGAAGCAGAGTCGTTCGGCGACACACTTCAGGGTTTTTTTTGTTGCTTTTTTTATGAATATTTACTAAAATATCTGTATATTCCGGCGTAGCTCAGTGGTAGAGCTGCTCGCTGTAAATTTATTGCAGCTTCCAAGGGAAACCTTGAAATGAATAACTTCGGGATAACGGTGAAACCCCAATTAGATGATTATTTAATGGGTAATACCGTGGGAACTCGCAAAAGCGAGAGCGCCGTAGAGACTAGATACCGAAGTGCCTAAATCTTTTCATAAGACACGGCAATGATATAGTCCACACCTAGAAGTAATTTTAGGGTAAGTGTAACGAGAGGGTCGTAGGTTCGAATCCTACCGCCGGAGCAAACAAAAAATTCCTCATGTATTGGGGAATTTTTGTTTTTTCGGTGGAGTGGTGAGAATCTAACTTCCCGTATGCCTGTTTGTCCGGACGCCTTCGGGCAACACCTTCGAATCCTACCGCCGGAGCCAAATTGTATGTTGCGAGTTTGTTGCCTCGGCGCTTTGCACCTCGGCAGGCAGATTGTATAGTATTTGCCAAGATAAATTTCGGAGGAGGAGAACCATTATTGAATTGGGGTGTTATCGAAAAAGCGATATCTTATTGCTTGGGTCATTATAACGGAAAATTTGATTTTAAATTTTCCATAAACACCAATGCATCTCTTATTAATGATGAAGTTGCGGAAAAAATGAAATTTTTTGGTATAAAAATAGCCACCAGTTTAGATGGATTAGAAATTGGAAATGATAAGGTAAGAATAATGCGGGGAGGAGGAAAGACTTTTAATTCTATTCTTGATGGATTTAATATTCTGAGAAAAGTAAAATATCCAATAGGTGGCGTGGCGGTTACCATAAATGATAAAAATTTCTATGATTTAGATAAAAAATTAATAGATTGGGCTTTTGATCATGAGATGTCCGATGTTCGTATAGATATTGACGTGTTAGGTCTGGTAAATATACCCATTGAAGAAGTAGTGGAAAAATTAATCAGTTTGAGAAATTATGCCTCTAAAAGGGGAATTGAAATTTATGGCTTTTGGTCTCGACCAGTTGAAAATATGAATTTCTCCATTTTAGACAAACATATTGCTTTTTGTGGGGCAACAAGAGGAAATAGTTTGTGTATCAGTCCATTGGGCAATATCTACGGATGTGGTTATAGTAGTATAGAATTTGGTAGTATATATGAAGGGTTAAAAAAATTTTATGCTAGTGATGGAGAATATAGTAAATTTGTTTTAAACCATATAGCTGGATCTATTGAAGAATGTTTTGGTTGTGCGATAGAGGGGCAGTGTATGGGTGGATGTAATATAACACGGGAATTCGCTGCTAAAAATAGTAACTCAGGATTGCAGAAGATGTGTGAGTTGTATCGTGTTATGACACCAAAGCTCATACTTGAGTAATATCGTCATCAAATCCAAAAAGGAGGTGCCTCATGAAAAAGGCAAAAAAGAGGCTACTCAAAGTGAGTGCAACACCACTTCCGCAAAGGAAAGTGTTGTGCACTTGCAGAGAGCCAAGTAACTGCCACTGAGAAGTGGTAGTCGGGGCTGGGATATTTTTCCCAGCCCCATTTATTTGACAATGATAAAATAAAAATAGATAATATAGAAGTATTTATGAATAATTCAATACAAAAAATAACATTAGAGATAAAAAATAAATATAAAAGAGATAAAAATGTTCTCGGAGTGATGTTGTTTGGTTCTGCAGCCAGAGGTGGTTTTGATAAGTATTCAGATGTTGATATTTATGTTTTATTAAGGGGAAAAAGAAAATTTTCAAGAGAAAATTTTGTGAAAAACGGTATAAGAATTGATGTTATTCTAGACTCCTTAAAAGATGTAAACTTTTATTTAAAAAGAGATAGAGAGAATATTAGGAGGCATACTTCTCATATGTTGGCCTTTGGGAAAATTATTTATCAAAAAGGTAATTATTTAACTCATATCCAGTTAATAGCTAAAAAGAATTTAGCATCTAAGACAAAGTTTACTAAGGAGGAAGTATTAATGCATAAATATTCTATAGATGATTTTTGGGGAGAGGTGCAGAGGGACTTAAAGAAAAAAGATTATTTTTCTTTTGGGTTGAATAGCCAATTATTATTGGATAATATTTTGGAGTTATTTTTGAAAATGAATGGTGATTTTTTAAGAAGGCCAAATGAAATGAATTTAGCTACTTTAAAGTTGGATCATAATTTTTTTACTTTGATTAATAGTTTTTATAATAAAAGAGATTTTAATGAGAAAAAAACTATTTTGTCCAAATTAGTAAAATACATATTGAAAAAATCTGGCGGATCTTTGCCATTGAAATGGGTAATAAGATAATTTGATGTCAAAAGTTGTATTTGAATATAATGAGGGCGTTAGATTTCTTTATTTTGCATAATTTTATGTTTTTCGAGCAGCTTCTCTTCAATAATACAGGTTCGCATAGCTGACAAACCTTGGAGCAAACAAAAAATTCCCCATGTATTGGGGAATTTTTGTTTTTTCGGTGGAGTGGTGAGAATCTAACTTCCCGTATGCCTGTTTGTCCGGACGCCTTCGGGCAACACCTTCGAATCCTTTGGTCGTCCGTAGCCTTGGCGAAGGAGG
>CAZTRS010000002.1:17062-23688 GCA_964616795.1 uncultured Candidatus Saccharibacteria bacterium | reverse complement strand
TTGATAATCAAAACAAGGCTTACCGGAATTAATAGAACAAGTGCTATACGGAAAGATTCTTCTGATTATTTTTAAGGCATTTCTTAACAATCTATAATTTTGATAAGGACCAAAGATATGAGCCGAGGATAAAGGGAATCTCTTTAGTTCTCTGTTTCTGACAATAATAGGTTTAGAAAATTTACCCTTAGGAATAACAATGTACAAAAAAGATCGGTCATCTTTTTCTTTAACATTATATTTAGGCCAATATTTTTTAATTAAATTAGCCTCCAAAATAATTGCCTCTAAGAGATTGGCTGTTTTTTGAAACTTTACATCCTTAGCCATTATCACCATTTCCGCAATACGAGGGTCAATATTTTTCTGAAAATAATTCAAAATTCTTTTTCTTAAAGAAATAGCCCTACCCACATAAAGAATTACCCCTTTTTTATCCGAAAAGAGATAAACTCCGGAACTTAAAGGAAATTTTTTAGCTTTTAATAATAATTTACTCATTTCTTTTTAGTTAAATATTCTTTTAAATATTTTCCTGTTATGGAATCTTTGGAATAAATAATTTCTTCCGGCGTTCCCTTGGCCACAACTTTTCCTCCCCCATCTCCTCCTTCCGGACCCATATCAATAATGTAATCAGCGGATTTAATAACATGCATATTGTGCTCAATTACAATCACCGTGTTTCCTTTCTCTACTAATTTATTTAAAACTTCCAATAACATTTCAATATCGTGATAATGTAAGCCAACAGTTGGTTCATCTAATAAATATAAAGCCCGCTTACCCAAGGGATGAGTCAATTCTCTGCCCAATTTAATTCTTTGCGCTTCACCGCCGGATAAAGTTGTAGCTGATTGACCCAATTGCACATAACCCAAGCCAACTTCCTGTAAAACTTTTAATTTATCGGTAATCATATAAATACCGTCAAAAAGACCCACAGCTTCATCAATGGTCATATCCAATACCTCGCTAATATTGTGTTTTTTATACTTTATTTGCAGAGTTTCTCGGCTAAAACGTTTTCCGTGGCAAACTTCACATTGCACCAAAACAGGAGGCAAAAAGTGCATCTCTATAAGGTTGCAACCAGCCCCCTGACAGGCCTCACAGCGGCCTCCAGACACGTTAAAAGAGAATCTAGAGGCATTATACCCCTTTTCTCGGCTTTCCGGTAATTGACTGAAAAAGTCGCGAATGGGGGTAAAAATACCCGTATAAGTAGCCGGATTAGAACGCGGAGTTCTGCCAATTGGTGATTGGTCTATCATGACAATTTTATCCAAATATTCCGTACCTAAAATACGGCTAACATTTTCTAAATCACTAAATCTGCTTTTTATTTTTACCACATTTCTATATAAAACATCGTAAAGTAAAGATGATTTTCCACTACCGGAAACACCGGACAAACAAATAAATTTTCTCAAAGGAATATCAACGTGAATATTTTTCAAATTATTAGCCCGAGCTCCCACTATTTGTAATTTTTCTGTGGTTTTGGTGCGACGACTGGGTAATTCTATTTTCTTTCTTCCGGTAAGATATTGTAAAGTTAAAGATTTTTTAAATTTATCCGGGTCTTTAAGAAGTTTTTCTGTTTCACCTTGAGCTGTCACTTCCCCGCCCAATTTACCGGCTAATATTCCTAAATCAACCAAATAATCAGAAGATTTGATAGTCTTCTCATCGTGTTCTACAACGATAACGGTATTTTTTTGGTCGCGCAATGATTCTAAAGTTTCAATTAATCTTTCCGTATCCCGTTCGTGTAATCCAATAGTTGGCTCATCTAAAACATACAAAGTTCCGGATAATTGTGAACCGATTTGAGAAGATAAGCGAATTCTTTGCGCTTCACCGCCGGATAAAGTTTCCGCTTCACGAGTTAAAGTGAGATAATTTAATCCCACTTGTAACAAAAACTTTAGACGACTATTAATTTCTTTTAAAACATTAGTGGCAATTTTTTTCTGGCGTTGATTTAATTTACTCTCATAAGCAGTGAAAAAATCATAAGCCTTGGCAATATCTAAAGAACAAGTTTCAAAAATATTCTTTTGATGTATTTTTATGGATAAAGCTTCGGTTTTTAATCTTTTGCCGTTACAAGTAGGACAAATTGTATTTAAAAATAAATCGGTTTTCCCTAAACCATGGCAATCAGGACAAGCGCCGTAAGGGCTATTAAAAGAAAATAAACGTGGCTCTATCTCGGGAAAAGAAAAATTATCCTTAGGACAGCTCCATTTACTGGATAGTAATAATTCCTCAGAATTTTTAGATTTCTCTCCAAAAATAACCAAAACTAAACCCTTGCTATGGTGTAGGGCTGTTTCTACCGCCTCTGTTAAGCGAGCTTCATCGGAAGGCATAACTTTATCTATCACTATTTCTATATCGTGATTTTTATATTTAGGCAAAGTAATTCTTTCGTGTAGAGAATATATTTCTTTATCTATTCTTACTTCTCCAAAGCCCAGATTAAGATAATCATAAAAAAGTTGATAATATTCTCCTTTTCTACCTTGAATAATAGGAGATAAAATAGTAATTGTTTTTTCTTTCAATTCTTCAGCTTGAGTAGTAATAATATCCACCATTTCATCCAATGATAATTTTTGAATTTTATCTCCACAAATCGGACAAAATACTTCTCCCACGCGAGCGTATAAAACTCTCAAATAATCATAGATTTCAGTGAGAGTACCAACGGTAGAACGTGGATTATGAGACAAGGCCCTTTGGTCAATGGCAATAGCCGGAGAAAGCCCGATAATCTCATCAACATCGGGTCTATCCATTTGTCCTAAAAATTGTCTTACATAAGGAGATAAAGATTCAACATAACGCCTTTGACCCTCGGCAAAAATCGTATCAAAAGCCAGGGATGATTTTCCACTGCCGGAAACACCCGTAAAAACCACCAATTTATCTTTAGGGATTTCTAAGTTGACATTTTTTAAATTATGCACTCGCGCGCCTTTAATAATAATTTTGTCTTCCATAATAATTCAATCTTTAAAATCTAAAAAATCCTCAATTTTCTTAATAATAGTTTCGGGATTAATATGGTGTTTTTGATTATATTCTTTTTGAATCTCACGACGACGATTTACTTCTTTAACAGCTCTTTTAATAGAATCGGTTAAAACATCGGCATATAGGATAACCTTACCTTTGACATTTCTGCTGGCGCGTCCCATGGTTTGCATTAATGATGTTTCATTGCGTAAAAATCCTTCTCTATCAGCATCCAGAATAGCCACAAAAGTTACTTCCGGCAAATCTAATCCTTCCCGTAAAAGATTAACTCCCACTAAAACATCAAATTTACCATTTCTGAAATCAGTAATAATTTTTGTTCTTTCCAAGGTTTTGGTATCAGAATGCATCCAACGGGCTTTAAATTTCTTTTTTAGTAAAAATTCCGATAAATCCTCAGCCATTTTTTTAGTTAAACAATTGACTATGGCTCTTTCTTTATTTTTTACCACTAATTCTATTTCAGACATTAAATCATCAATTTGACTGCGATTTTTACTTTTATCAAAAACCGGTCTAATTTCTATCGGAGGGTCAATTAAACCGGTGGGTCTAATAATTTGCTCAACCACATTTTCAGAATGTTTTTTTTCAAAATCTCCCGGAGTGGCGGAAGTAAATATAACATTTCCAATTCTCTTTTCAAATTCTTCAAATTTTAACGGCCTATTATCTAAAGCAGAAGGCAAACGCCAACCAAATTCCACTAAAGTGGATTTTCTGCTTTTATCGCCTTCATACATACCTTTGATTTGCGGCATAGCGACATGAGATTCATCAATAATAGTAATAAAATCTGGTTTATTATTTATTTTCGGAAAATATGCTAATAAAGTATCTGGCGGGTCTCCGACTAATTTTCCCGTTAAATGGCGAGAATAATTTTCCACACCATGACAATAGCCAATAGTATGCATCATTTCCATATCATATCTGGTGCGACGCTCCAACCTTTCTGCTTCTAAAAGTAATCCATTTTTTTTAAAGTATTCCAATCTTTCTTTTAATTCTTTTTTAATTTCTTGAAGGGCTTTTTCTCGTTCCGGCTCATTAGCAATAAAATGTTTAGGCGGAAAAATAATTAAATCTTTTAATTTTTCTTTAAAATTTCTGGTGAGTGGGTCAATTAAGGCTAATTTTTTTATTTTTTGGCTAGCTATCTCTACATAATAAACAACATCGCCGGAAGCTGGCATTATTTCAAAAGCATCGCCACGAACCCTAAATTCACCTCTTTTTAAAATACTGGTAGTGCGACTAAATTGGATACGCGTTAATTGTCTAATGAAATCACCCCTGGTTATTGGTTTTCCTATTTCTAATACCAAAGAAGAGCCAAAATAATTAACCGGCACACCTAAGTTATAAATGCAAGAAACAGAGGCCACAATAATAACATCACGCCTAGTCATTAAAGCGCTGGTGGCTTTGTGTCTTAATTTATCAATTTCTTCATTAATCATAGCTTCCTTTTCAATATAAGTATCAGTAATAGGCATATAAGCTTCCGGTTGATAATAATCATAATAAGAAACAAAGTAATGAACGGAGTTTTCGGGGAAAAAATTCTTATACTCGCGATAAAGTTGAGCGGCCAAAGATTTATTGGGCGCAATCACTAAAATGGGTTTGTCAAAATGACTAATAATATTAGCCATAGTAAATGTTTTACCGGACCCGGTAACGCCTAAAAGAGTTTGATAACGATTATTGTTTTCTAATCCTTTTATCAACTTCTTTATAGCCTGAGGCTGGTCACCGGTTGGTTTAAATTTAGATTGTAACTTAAACAAAGATTTTTTCATGGTAAATTCCTAAAATGCAAAAACTCCGCTAACGCGGGATGTATAGGGGTTATTAAACTATCTTTATTCTAAATAAACCTGCTTAATAAGTCAAATATTGACCATTATAAAACTTCGTGGCCGCAGAGACCACGAAGTCATATTTCTAAGACATAAAATTATATTCCTTTAATCCATTCTTTTATCTTTCTCGCGCCTTTTCTGATGCTCTCCATTCTGCCGGTACGATATTTTCTTAATTGTCTTATAATTTCTTCTTGAATTTCATCAATAGAACTATAAATATCGCCGGTGGTCGCCACAGCGCGTAAACTGTTACCCGGGAAAGAAAGATTAACTTCAGCGTAAAACACATCTCCTTTGTAATGGTGTTTGGTAGTGCGAGCTATCTCTACCCTAGCCTCAACCGCATCTTCATCTTTCCACTGCTCCATAAACTTATCAAGAGCCTTAAACTTTTCTTCAATATATTGCCTAATGCTTGGGGTTATTTCCAAGACGCTGGATTTTATCATTATTCTCATGGTAAAAAATAAAAATTAAAATATCAAAAATCAAAGATAATTAACAACGACTCTTATTTAATTCTATCAACAATTACATTAATAATCAAAGTCCTAAATAGCGGATTTCCTCTTGCAAATCAACGCCAAACTTATTCTTTACCTCCTTTTTAGCCAAAGTAATCAATTCCATCACATCTAAAAAGGTGGCTTTATTAAAATTTACTATAAAATTAGCGTGTTGGCTGGAAATCTCCGCTCCACCCACTCTTTTGCCTTTTAATCCGCATTGTTCAATCAGATAGCCAACCGGAATTTTCCCGCCCTTGGTTTTTTCCGGAGGTATTTTATTCATAAATTCATAAGTCATATCATCCATGGGAATATTTTTAAAAACACATCCGGCTGACGGAAAAGGTGGTATTTTATTTTTTCTTTCCAAAGAATATTTTTGTAGACATTCTCTCGCTTTATTTTCTTCTCCTCTAAAAAATTGTAATTGAGCTGAAACAATCACATATTGATTATTATGTTTGAAAATACTATTTCTGTATTGAAAGTCGCAATCTTTTAATTTAAAATTTTTTATTTTTAAGGTTTTCAAATCCAGAGCTTTAACACTCACAACGGATTCCGCTATGGATTGGCCGTAAGCTCCGGAATTCCCACAAATCGCTCCGCCCAAAGTTCCAGGAATACCAATCGCCCATTCCAATCCAATTAAATTATTCTTTACAGTTTCCGCAATTAATTTTGCCAATAAAGTTCCAGCGCCAACTTCATATAACCCCTCTTTTCCATTTTTAATCCCATCCCAATTAATTTTTATCACTAATCCTTTAAAACCTTTGTCACTTACCAATAAATTAGAACCACCACCCAAAATAAAAATATTCCAGGACTTTTTCTTGGCTTGTATTAAAACCTCCTCCAAATCTTCCAAACTTTTTACCTCACAAAAATAATCAGCCGGACCGCCGATTTTAAAAGTAGTGTATGGAGCAAGTGTAATATTCTTTTGAATTTCCATTATAACAAAAAGATGAGGTTCATTCAGGCCCAGGAGCGGTTGACCCCAATTTATCCAATTAAGTGAGTGCACGACATCCTAGGCCTGAATAAATCCCATAGACATATATAACATTATAAAAGTTAAAAATTAATAAAGCAACCCCGCACCTTTTGTAGATGTGTTTTAAAGCGAGCCGCATTAGCGGCTAAATCTACAAAAGGTGCGGGGTTATTGTTTTGTTGCTAAGCCGCTAAAAAG
>CAZTRS010000002.1:2187-16962 GCA_964616795.1 uncultured Candidatus Saccharibacteria bacterium | reverse complement strand
GGATATTATTTAGTATTAATTCCTATCTGATCTAACGAGCCATAATCTTTTAATTGCCAATAGGGCGGTGAAGTAATTACAAGATGAACAGAATTATTTTTTAATTCTGCCATATTTCTGGAATCGCCTATTACAACCTTGTGATTAGTTTTCATATTATCTATTTCATTAAAACATCAAGCGAAACACCAAGCGCGTCCGCGATTTTTTTAACAGTATCAATGGTAGGGTTTGGCGTTGCGCCTGCTTCAATTTTGGCGATAGTATGAAAAGCCAAATTTGCCTTTTTTGATAAGACATCTTGAGAAATGCCGAGTTTGTAGTGAGGATATAAAACCTTTATCATCAATAGTTAGTATATGAAATTTTTAGTATTTAGTTGAACGAAATTAGGAAGTTTCTTGTCGTTGCCCGCGCGTGGGAAAGGTGTAGCAAGGGCGACTGTTATTATTTTTTCGGCCCCGCCACCCGAAAAATCCGCTGGGGGTTTCCAGCAGGCGCGGCGAGCGAACTATCGCTTTGGCTTCCAAAAAATCGGGAAGTCCAGTTTGGTGCGCATGGAAGGGATCGAACCTTCGACCTCAGTCTTATCAGGACTGCGTTCTACCACTGAACTACATGCGCGAATTAATTATGGTTCTAAAAGAATTTCTGGAAAAATGGTTGGCTCGGTAGTTGTTGAGAATGGAATTGTTGATGTGGAAAAGGGAATGGTTGACGTAGAGGTCGGAATTGGAGTAATTTCTATTGGAGAAAAAGGTAATTTATTTTTTATCGCTTCCAAGCCATCCAAATTAAATGATTGTTCTGTAGTTGTCATTGGCCCTACTTTTAAGCTCAGATTAATCTGTTTTACTAAAAATTCCAGCCGAGAAATCACTAAGAATCCTAAAATAAGAATTATAATAGCAGCAACAAAAACAAAAATCAAGTTTTGTGTCATTAATTGCTTGCGATTCATCGCCTTAGGTCCCAAAAATTTTGGTTTTTTATTTCCACTGTTTATTCCAAACATTTACCCAATAAAATAAAGATTTTGGCAAAATGCCAATGCCAGTATTTATTAAACTAACGACTTTGTTATATTCCCCTATTTGAAATGATTATTTAAAATCCTAAACTTTTTCATTTTAATGAAAAAATTTATTTTACAAGATTTATCACTTATTTCTCATAAAAACACGGCCACGCACAATAGCGGAAATTGTTTTATCTCCCTTAGCAACACTTTCAATTGAACCACCGGTAAAATCAAAACTTCCAAAGTCTATGAAATAACGAGACTCTTTAAGTGAAATAATAAATTCGACCATTTTGGAAAAATCTCCGTTTAAAGACATAGAGAAATTAATAGCGCTGATGCCCTCTGATATTTTCTTAACGCCGTCTTTTTCAAAGGCAAACCCTAGGGTCACGCCAAAAGATTCGGCCGCATCAGACACATCTTTACTGAAATTAATAATTTGATTTTGACTCGGTAATAACTGTTCAACTGATTCCAAATACGGACTCACTACCTGAAAATCTTTCATTAATTTAGAAAAAGCCTCACCCATAGAAGCTAAACTCTGACTTTGCGCCTGTAAGCTGCTGATATTAATGGCTTTTTCCTTAATCTGACCGGAAATAATCACTATCGCAACAATCGTCACTATGACAACAACTAAAACAACGCCAATTTTAATGGCTATTTGCTTTAAAAACAAATCATTTTTAAAATCCAGCTTAATCATTATCTTATTTATATTATATAAAGATTATACGTCAAACGCAATGGTTATGTTTTTAAAAGCGGGCTATTCTTGTCAATTCATATCTCTTGCGTTAAAATAATATTGATGCTGGAGGAAAACAAAGAAAAGATGTTTTTTAACGCCTTAAATTTGGCCTGTGAGTCCAATTTTTCTTTTTTATCAACCTTAAAAACCGAGTTTATTTCCTTCCAAAATGCTTGGCAAACGGATATTTCAGAAAATCTCGGTTTTTCCAAATTTGAAAAAGAAACTATTATAAAATTCCAACAAAAAAAGAAAACGATAGACCCGGAATTAGAATGGCAAAAATTAATTAACTTGAAAGGAAGACTGATGCTTTTGAATGACTTAGAGTATCCGACATTATTGAAAGAAATACCCCACGCTCCTTTGGGAATATATCAATTAGGTGAGTATGATTATCAATCCCCAGCTGTGGCTATTGTAGGCACACGTAAATGTTCTCCTTATGGGAAAAGCGCTGCGGAGAAGTTATCCAGAGAATTAGTTGAAGCTGGTATTACTATTATAAGCGGATTAGCTTATGGCATTGATACTTTTTCCCATTTCGCCGCTTTAAACGCCAAAGGCAAAACTATTGCTGTCATGGGCACGGGTTTAGACAACATTTTTCCCAATACCAATAAAAAATTGGCGGAAAAAATAAAAGAAAGCGGATGTTTAATTTCCGAATATCCCCTTTCCACTCCGGCTCTCAAACATCATTTTCCGGAAAGAAACAGAATCATCAGTGGATTAAGTTTAGGTGTCTTAGTGATTGAGGCGCCTTTAAAATCAGGCGCTCTGATTACCACTCGTTTCGCTTTAGAACAAAATCGTGAAGTCTTTGCTATTCCCGGGTCTATCTTTTCTAAAAATTCGGAAGGCACTAATGAATTAATTAAAGCCGGCGCCAAACTCATTAATAATATCAACGACATTCTAATAGAATTAAACCTACCCCTTGCTATAAAAGAAAATTCCGTTAATAATGAAAGCTTGAATGAAATTGAAAGAAAAATAATAGAAATTTTAAATAAATCAGAAAAATCTTTAAATGTTGATGAAATAATTTCTCTCACTAATTTAGACCCGGCAATAATCAATCAAAATTTGACTTTCTTGGAATTAAAGAATTTAATACAACAAAACGCAAACGGATACACGTTAAAACGATAGGAAATAGAAAGTGGATAGTAAAAAGTAGAAAAATTTTCTACCTACCACATCCTACCACATTCTACTTACTACTCACTACATTCTATTGCATGAGCAAAATAAAAACAACAAAAGAAAAAATAAATAAAAGTTTGATTATCGTAGAGTCTCCCACCAAAGCCAAGACTATTGGTCAATTTTTGGGCAAAGATTTCCAAATAGAAAGTTCTTACGGACATGTCAGAGATTTACCTAAATCTAAGCTCGGTATTGATATAGAGCATGATTTTGAACCTCAATATATTATTCCTAAAAAAGCTCAAAAAAACGCCAATATCCTCAAAAAATTGGCTTTAAAGGCACCTAGAGTAATTTTGGCTACTGATGAAGACCGAGAGGGGGAAGCTATTGCCTGGCACTTGGCTAAACTAATGAATTTAGATAATCGCTATGAACGTATCACCTTTCATGAAATTACTCCGGAAGCTATTCAAGGCGCTTTAAAAACACCGAGAAAAATTGATGAAAATTTAGTTAATGCGCAACAGGCGCGCAGAGTTTTAGACCGTTTAGTGGGCTACGAATTATCCCCCTTTCTCTGGCAAAAAATCAGACGTGGACTTTCTGCTGGCCGTGTTCAATCCGTTGCCTTAAAACTTATAGTAGACCGGGAAAAAGAAAGACAAGTATTCAAGGCTGATGAATATTGGAGCATCTCCGCTGTTTTTGAAAAAATGAAAGAGGCGAAATTATTTGAAGCCGGATTGTCTTCTATTAATAATAAAAGTTTGAATAAATTTGATATCAACAATAACCAACAATCAGAGGAAATTAAAAAGAATATTGAATTTTGCAAAAAATTTATAATTTCCGACATCAAAAGACAAGAAACCAAGAAATCCCCTCTTCCGCCTTTTACCACCAGCACCTTACAACAAGAAGCCTCTAAAAAATTAAGATTCAGCGCTAGACAAACTATGAGGGTGGCACAGATGCTTTATGAAGGACAAAACTTAGGGAATGGTTCCATTGGTTTAATTACTTACATGAGAACCGATTCTTTGAATATTGCCGCTTCAGCTATTTCTAAATGTCGAGAAGTTATCACTGAAAAATTCGGCAAAGACTTTGTTCCCAGTTCTCCAAATTATTACAAAAATAAATCTAAAGGCGCCCAAGAAGCGCACGAGGCTATTCGCCCTACTCATCCGGAAATATTGCCCTCAGAATTAAAAGATAAGGTAGATGTTAATTTATATAAACTCTACAATTTAATCTGGCAAAGATTTGTGGCCAGTCAAATGAAAGATGCTATTTTTGATAGGATTGCCATTTCTATTGTTGGAGAAAACAACAAAGAAAAATATTTATTCAAAGCCAATGGTAATACTTTAAAATTTGAAGGGTTTTTGGCTGCCTATCCGACACAATTTCAAGAAGTGGCGTTGCCTAATATAGAAAATAATGAAGAAGTAAGACTCAACGATGTTAAACCAGAGCAGCACTTCACTCAACCGCCAGCCAGATATAATGAAGCTTCCTTAATTAAAACCTTGGAAGAAAACGGCATTGGCCGACCCTCTACCTATGCATCTATTATTTCTGTGCTTCAGGACAGATTTTATGTGGAAAAAGACGAAGAAAGAAGATTTTTCCCCACAGAATTAGGCTTTATTATTAATGGAATTTTAACCAAGCATTTTTCACAAATTACAGATATCAATTTTACAGCTAAAATTGAAGCTGATTTAGATGAGGTGGCAGAAGGTAAAGAACAATGGAAACAACTTATTAAAAACTTCTATTGGCCGTTTAAAGAAAATCTCACTAAAAAATATGATGAGGTAGCAAAAGAAGATTTCCAAGAAAAAACTGATGAAATTTGCGATAAATGTGGAAAGCCAATGTTGGTTAAATGGAGTAAATTTGGAAAATTTTTAGGTTGTAGCGGTTTTCCGGAGTGCCGAAATATAAAAAAACTGATTGATGCCAGTAAAATGGTTACCGGCGTAAAGTGTCCTAAATGCAAAGAAGGAGATGTAATTATTAAAAAAACTAAAGCCAGAAAAAGAATGTTTTATGGATGCTCTCGTTGGCCTGATTGTGATTTTGTAAGTTGGAAAAAGCCAGCTGAGGAGAATGGCGAAGAAACTGTAGAAAATGAAAAGGATAAAGATAATGAAGAGTAAAAAAATCGGCGTTTTAAGCCGATTTTTTGAACTACAACATTATAACGTTTATCACATTACAATTTTTTTATGCTAATTCCCTCTTGGCCAATCTCCAATGATAAAGGAATAATGGAGAACCAACAATAATCATAGCAATGGCTGTAGCCGCTTGCCTTTGACGCCTGCTAGATAAATCATTTTTACGGTATTCATCCAATTCTTCTTTTGTTGGTTGCACTATTTCCGCTTCCTTATCTACAGATGCTGGTTTATACGGATAATCATAATAGACATCAGCCTTAGTAAGAATCCAGGTTTTTAATCCCAAACTAATCAATTGTACTGCGCCAATAATAACTATCACCAAACCAATAGCAGAAAACAAATAAATATAAACTTTTTTAACCCACTCTACTGCGCTACTCATATATTTTTAGCAATACCAATATACTAATCCATACTAATTATACAAATATTAGTATAATTAGTATCAATTTGTATATTAGTATTATATTATTATTACTTTTTTCTTCTAAGAAATGCCGGCACTTCCAATGTATCATCATTCATCTTTTTTTGTTGCTCTTCTTTTTTAGCAATAAATGGCGATTTTTCTGTTTTATCATTTCTTTCTTTTTCATTAAAAATCACCTGTTGTTTTTCATTATTGTATTTTACCAGCCCATTAAAACCCGCAGCAATGACCATTACCTTGATTTCCCCTTTCTTTAAGCGATTATCTTCCATGGCGCCAAATATAATCTTGGCTGATGGGTCTACTATTTCCCCTATATATTTGGCAGCTTCATTAATTTCCACCATTTTCAAATCATTACCCATGACACTAAACAATACACCTCTGGCTCCACTGGGCGATATTTCAAATAAGGGTGAACCAACAGCAGCTTTAACAGCATTAATAGCCCTATCAGCGCCACTAGCCTTACCAATGCCAATTAGAGCCATTCCAGCCTCCTGCAATACGGTTTTAATATCCGCAAAGTCAGTATTAATAATTCCCGGCACATTAATTAATTCCGCTACTCCTCTAACAGAATGCTTTAAAATTTCATCAATCGCTTCAAAAGCTTCATTTAAAGGAGTATTTTGGTCAATAATATTAAAAATTCTGTCATTGGGAACAACTAAATAAGCATCCACTCTGTCTCTTAATTTTACCAATCCTTCCTCCGCAATTTGAGTTCTTTGGCTTCCTTCAAAGAAAAACGGCTTAGTCACCACAGCCACAGTCAAAATACCCAAATCTCTGGCAATTTCCGCAGCAATAGAAATAGCTCCGGTACCGGTTCCTCCACCCATACCAGCTGTCAGAAAGACCATATCCGCTCCTCTCAAAGCCTCTTCAATTTGAGGACGAGATTCTTCAGCCGCTTGCCTTCCAATTTCCGGATTCATACCGGCGCCTAAACCTTTGGAAATATTTTTACCAATATGAAGTTTTTCTCTGATACCGGTTTTATGCAAATCCTGCACATCCGTATTCATCACAATAAACTCCACGCCGCGTAATTGTCCGCGATTCATACGTGACAAAATATTGCCACCGGCTCCACCGATGCCTACCACCTTTATTTTAGCAAATGTTTCCACCGGCTCTTTTTTCTGTTGTTTATTCTTTTTCATTGTTTTGTACTTAGTACTTTATACCTCGTACTTTTATGGCACAAATATCTTAACAATCTTTTTCAGCTTTGACAATAGAGGGGAAGGAATATTAATTTTTCCGGTATTAAGACTATTTAAAGCCCACCAAAACAATCCATCAGCCACGGCAAAAGACGGGTCATCAATAATCTCCGCTATTTCTTCCGTAGTGTCTTCTAATTCTAATTTAACCGGATGTCCAATGCGAGCCGGCAACTTCAAATATGATTTAGTAAACTCCACTATTTGAGGTAGTTTCGCTCCACCACCTACTAATACCGCCCCGCCTGGCAATTTTCCCTGTCTGCCAATTTTTTTCAATTCTTCCGCTATAAAATCAAAAATTTCCTCCAAGCGCGCCTCAATTATTTCCGCTAAATATTTCTTGGAAATTTCGTTATCCAGTTCCCTGCTGATTTTTGATAAATCAATAGTATCTTTGCGGGAAACTTCACTGGCAATAGCAGAACCATAAGTCAATTTTATTTTTTCCGCGATATCCAAAGAAGTTTTCAAACAAATAGCGATATCGTGAGTAATATGATTAGCGCCAACCGGAAAACTGGTAGCAGTTAATATCTTGCCATTCTCATACACCGTTAAATTGGTATTTTCCGCCCCCAAATCTATAATAGCCGTCCCCACTTCTTCCTGTTTTTTAGAAAGACAAACTATGGCGCTGGCCAAAGGAGTGAAAACCATTTCTGAAATTTTATAACCAATTTCATCAAAAGCCTTTTTAATAGTTTTAATATTGGGATGAAAAATCTCCACAATCAAACTTTCCACCTCCAATTTAATGCCGTGCATACCAACCGGGTCTTTAATGCCAGCCAAATCATCAACCTTATACTCCCTGGAAATAACGTGCAAAATCATCTTATTCGGACTAACGCTGATATTCTTGGATTTCTCCAAAACTTGACCAGTATCAGCTTCAGATATTTCTCCATCAGCCCTGGAAATAGGCGCCGCGCCCTTGCCCACTTTAACGGCAAAATGCGGTCCCATTACGTTAATCACCGCGTTTTTAGGCAAATGCCCGACAATGGTTTTAAACTCATCTAAGGTCTTCTTCAGACTTTTAACAAAACTTTCAAAATCAACAATAGAACCCCGGGATAATCCTTCAGAGGGTCTTTCTAAAACGCAAATAATTTTAGGTTTAAAATTTTTAGTTTGTGTGCCTAAAACCAAACGAAAATTTTGATTTCCCAAATCTAAACCTAAAATATATTTCATTTACTCCATTAAATAAGATTTTAGAAATTACTTCCAAAAATCTTTATTTATTTTAATTCGCGACCTCGTATCATTCACCTCGTTTTATTCTCCAAAATATTATTTCATGGGGTGAATTATAATCAATTAATACTGAAACGACGAAATTGTTAAAATTTAATTAAACTGATTTTGGTTTTTTCGGGTCTCTAAGTAATTTCTTAATGAATGTGATGTCTTCCGTACCCTTCAAAATACCGGATTTTTTCATGGATTGTATTTGTTTTTTAATCTTGGCTCGATAAACAGCGGAAGTGCGTCTTCTATTACGATTAACTTCGGTGACACGAAAACGTCCACTTTTAGATTGTTTTAAAATACCGCTTTGTTGAATCATCTTATTGAAGCGATATAAAAAACTGTTCATCGGTTCATCTTGTTTTCTTTTTATTTCTATAGCCATTTGTTTTTCTTTTATATTTCGGCGAGAGAACGAGTATACCCCCCACTTAAAACGTGAAGATGAATATGTTCTACCACTTGTCCGCCGTCTCGACCAACGTTAAATACTAATTTATAACCCTTATCAATAAAACCTAATTGTTGCGCCACTTTTTTGGCAACCAATATCATTTGACTGATTATCATTTGATGCCTATCTTCTAACTCATTAACACTCCCGATGTGTTCTTTGGGCACTACCAGCAAATGAATCGGAGCGCGAGGATTAATGTCTTTAAAAACAACGATTAAATCATCTTCATAAACAACATCTGATTTTAATTCTTTTTTGGCAATTTTACAAAATAGACACATAAATGAGAGGGTAGAATGTAGAAAGTGGAATATTGTTTAGATATAATATTGTACTACTCTCCACCCGCTACATTCAACTTTCATCCGTCGATTAGCGGATTACACAATGAAATTCTTAATATGTTTTTTTAATTCTTCCGCGATATTATCAACATTAATCAATTCTTGCACGCCTGATTTCATATCCCGGAAAATAACAGTATTATCAATCGCCTCTTTCTGTCCCATAATTAACACGAATGGTGAATTCATTTTATCAGCCTGTCGTAATTGAGATTTTAAGGAATCTTTTCCAAATGATTCCGCCACATTAATATTGGCTTTACGCAATGCTTCCATTAAACCCAATCCTTTCTTTTTAGCTTGCTCTCCAAGAATAATTAAGAATAATCTATTTTTCTGACTATTATCTGCTACTCTAGTTTGTTTATTTTTCAAAATTTCCACCAATCTTTCAATGCCTACCGCAGCGCCTACAGCCGGTGTAGGCCTACCACCCAATATTTCCACCAAATAATCGTAACGTCCGCCTCCACACAAAGCCAAATTATCATCAGTCTCACGAATTTCAAATACAGTTTTTGTGTAATAATCCAATCCTCTTACTAAACGATGATTAATTTCATAAGGCAATCCCAATTCTTCCAAATACTCCAATAATGATTTAAAGTGCCCACGGCAATCATGACATAAATAATCAATCATTTTTGGAGCATTTTCTTTAACAGGCTGACATTGCTCATTTTTACAATCTAAAATACGTAAGATATTAGTTTTATACCTTCTTTGGCAATCGGGACAAAGTTTTTTTAATTTTGAATGAAAATAATTCTTTAAATTTTTTCTCCAAATAGGACGACAATTATCGCAACCAATGGTATTAACTTCCACTAAAAGATTTTTAATTTTCAAATCATTCAAGGTGTTATACATCAATTGAATAGTCAAAACGTCATAAATAGGGTCGCCATCGCCGATAATTTCAAAATCATATTGCCAAAACTGACGATATCTGCCGCGTTGCGGTTGTTCATAACGAAACAACGGACCGTAAGTGAATAATTTAACCGGTTTAGGAAGATTAAAAAATCCTCTTTCCAAATAAACACGCATTAAATTAGGAGTAAATTCCGGTCTCAAAGAAAGTTGGTCTCCGCCCGGGGTTTTAAAACTAAACATTTGGCGTTGAACAATTTCACTGGTCGGACCAGTGCCGTGTAAAAATAAATTAGTTTCTTCCGCTATGGGCAATTCCACTTTTCCAAAACCGTAATAATCAGCCACGTCATGCGCTACTTTATAAATCTTGCGGCGAAACGGGTCGTCTTCCGGCAAAATATCAGGCATCCCCTTTGGAGCCTGTATGATTTTTTTTAATTTCTGATGTTTAACTTTGCGAACAATAGAATCCTTTGGTTTTCTTCCCATAATAATAAATTAATACTGAGGCGCGATAATAGCCTGCGCCGCATTAATCGGCCACAATCTCAAACGTACCAAACCGACTATATCTTTAGCGGGCAAAATACCCCAACTTCTGGAATCATAACTCATAGTACGATTATCCCCTAAAACAAAATATTCCCCTGACTGCAAGGTCACTTGTGTATCACCGGAAGTTTTACTGATTAAATAATTTTCAGCCAATTGAATACCTTCAGGATTTTTTTCATTAAAAATACTCACTGCACCATTTTTAACTTGAACCGTGTCTCCGGGCAAACCGATTATTCTTTTAATAAAATAACTGGATTCATTTTGAGGAAATTTAAAAACAATCACTTCGCCCCTTTGTGGCTCACGGAAACGAAAAGTTAGTTCATCAATAATTAAATAATCACCATCTTGAAAATTAGGCACCATACTGGAGCCATCCACAAAAAACGGTTGAATAAGAAAATTACGGACAACCAAAACAACAGCCAATGAAATGACTACCACTTGAATAGTTTCCCAAACAACTAATAAAAATTGACGCATACTCAGTAGAGGAATTTCCAAATAATATACAAAGTATTATCTAAAATTCACAAAAATTATTTTATTTAGATATTCTATTAAATACCAGGATATTTAGCGCCAAAGACGCTTTTTGAAATTCTACTACCTGGCATAATAAACAGCTAATAATACCCGTATTATATGCTTCTCAAAAGCAAAAATCAAGGGCTTAAAATCAGATAAAAAATGGAAAGGGCCCCTTATTTGGGGGCCCTCAAAAACGTGACGAGAGCCCAGAAATGCAGTGGGGAGAGTTTTATAAACTTCCCTTGTAAATCTGCTTTTCCATCATAAACTGGAACCCAGCGGTACTCAAACTTTTCTAATTTTCCATCTTCAATTACTTCCCGAGTCCCGCTAGGCATTTCTTCTCCAGGCAAAAATTCATACGAAAAAAAAGTTCTCATGTGAATTTGCCCACCTTTTGGATCTTTCTCATTCTTGTCTTCAGAAAAACCGATCAGTCGCAAACGAGAAAGATCAATTATTGACCCCGTTTCTTGTTTTGCTTCCCGAAAAGCCGTTTTTTTAGCAAGATTCAAAAAATCCTGCTGAGATTTAAGCCCAATTAAGGAACCGTCTTCAGGATCATCTCCACCGCCAGTCATCCGAAAAAGATCTTTCCCAGTTTCTTTTTGGCACATAATTTCCTTGTTTGGATTAATAAAAATTATCCCCACAAATATACCGGAAATCATGTTAAACCAAAGGTTACCCTCATCAAATTTTTTTGTAAATATTATTGGCGTCATAAGACACCTCCTTCTGTTTTTATTATAGCATAAATCATAATATTTTGTCAACTAAAAAGCCCCTGACCGGTGATGGTCAGGGGCTTACGTTTAATTAAGATTGAGGAGAAAAACCAGGAGTTAAAACCCGTCTATATTTATTATTCGTGTGTTGCTTTAAATCAATGATGTATGGCGCACTTTCACCGTGTATATATCTTCTGTCATTGGGATTTAACGGACTGAACCTTCTTAAATCCTTGTTTTTACTTGCATAATATTCGGAAACACAATTATATTTTTCCAACCAAATCATAGGAATGAGTTCTACCGTAATACCTGTTTTATTACTAAAAGTAAATAAACAAGCAATTGAATGAGGCATTAATCCTCTGGCAAACTCAAACCCTGAACCACCAAGAATTCCTGGGCATTGAAACATTAATTTTTGATTAAGGTCTCCAGTATAAAAAATATGATTATGACCACCAAACAACATATCCATGCCTCTGGCTGCATTTCCCATATTCTTCAACCATCTTTTTTGCTTATCAAGTGGTGTACGACCCCCTCCTTTCGGGAACCAAGTATGTTGAGCGCCGTAAGAATATCCACCAGCCAGATTTTCACGCCATCCGAAAGGAACATTTAACGGATCACCATCAAAATTCGGAGAACCCATATGTCTAATACGGGACCAATTCACCACTTCAACCTGTTTATCCAAATGTCTGTGCAATTCTTCCAAAAACATCTGTAAAAATTCCAAATCATTACGACCAGTAATATCAGCGCCCCAAATATCGGCATCGTGGTTTCCCAAAACAATGTCGATACATTTTAAATAAGGCGCCGGGAAAAGAGGTCGTAAAATCTCTCTTGTAAAATATTTTTGAGCATCCACAGAAACAAGACAAATCGGCCTATTTTCTGAAGCAAATCGTGGATAATGATATCCATGAATTAAGTCGCCATTAATCAAAAGATATGTAGCCCCCCAAACATGAAGAGCATAATCCAAAAATTTAATAAACCATTCTTCCCTGGCAGTAATAGAGCCAATCTGGATGTCAGAGACGTAACAAAGTTTTTCAATAAGTTCTGGCTGATTTTGATTGGCTTCAATGATGTCGAAAATACGATTATTCACATATTGGAATCTCATTCTGCCATCTTGTAAAATTTCTACATTGAAAATACCGGGCTTAGTGATTTCTCTCCTAACTGTTATTTGTCTATGAGATCTGGCATTAAAAATTCTGGAATGAGCACTATTTATCATATGATTAGCAAGTATCTCTACATTATGACAACCAGGCAAACCACACACAAAAGTACCGCCATTCAAAACTGTAGCCATAAATTTTTCAGCGTTAAAATCAAAAACAAAGTCAGAAACTTTAACATTTTGAGACTGTAAATCTTTTAAATTTTCTTCCAGTGTTCTAATTGGATCGAGTAATTGAGTAATATCAGAAAAAGAACTATTGGTAATAATCTGAACCGTCCTATTATTGAATTGCTTAGGTAATTGAAACAATAGATTATCTGGTGTTACTTTTCTCTTGGAATCTTTCAAATCACCATCAAGCGCATCAAAATTAACAACTTTATTATATTTATCGGGAATGGGTTTATTAAATTCTCTAAAAAGCAAAATGAAAATTATCAGAAGAATTTCATCGTGCGGGTCACCGATTAATTCCGTTACCTTATCGGCTTTCAAAAGATCTCTACCGATACGATACATATAAGGAACAACGATTTCACCCTGCATAATGAGATAATTCATCACATCATCACCGTACAATCTTTTTACCTTTTCTATGGCATAGGTCCCAAGACCAGAAAGAGTAATACCACTGTAATCCGCCACCACCCGAATAGCTTTTTGTAGAGCAATTTTCCACTCTTCTATGCCCAATTGACAAAAGACCTGATCGGTCGCAGCGCCCTCTAATCTCTTGATGAGTTTTTCATAAACCTGTATTTGCGCTCCCATACGATTCAATCCAACATCAGGAATATTTTCCCTTTTTCTATCGGATTGATACCCGTCGAAATCACCCTGGACCAAACTGCCACCGGCGACAATAATATTCGGCTTTATACGCTCTTCTAAAAAACATACTGCTTTTTTTACAAACTTATCATCAATGAAAAAATTTCCAAAACGTACATTACCAATAAAAGAAATATCCAAGTGGTCTCCCTCAATTTTAATGGGCGTTGGTTTTATGGTGATTTTTTCCCGTGCTTCAGCCATAAGATCGAGACATCCTTCGAGGGTTTCCGGTAAATCTTTTAATGCCGCCTCTTCTTTTTTTTCACGAAGAAGTTTTTGAGCATCAAATAAGGAAAGTGCCTGAATACTCTCTTCAGAAACTCCCATTTGAATCATGGCTCTGCTTAAACGGTATTTTTCTTTACCCTTTTTTACCGCAATACCACTCTCCACATAAACATCCATAATTTCCTGTAATAGACTTTCGCTCATACCCACTTTTTGTGAAAGTTCATAAAGAGTTAAAGTCTCCTCTTCAAAAGCCTGAAGAATGATTATCTTCTTATCAGTCGACATCAATCCTTCGGCTTCTTTGGGTTCATAAAAACCCGGTAAATTACAAAAATATTCAATATGGGTCTCTCCTTCTTTTTGATCAATCATCCCAAAAGCACTCAAGATTTCCCATTCCACGAACTTACTAAGAACTCCACGTGCATAATTTTTCCGCACATTTACATCTTTTGATTTTGAAGGAAGAATGTTGGCTGCTTCTTGATTTCTAATCTTACGATTTTTCCCCAAGTAAGATGACAATGCATCCCACTGTAATTTAAGTTTCCCAGATAAATTATTAGCAAATTCTTCCGCAGTGATAGTCTTAGTCTCTCGTGCCTTAATCTTTTCTTTTTCATTCATTACAGAAATAGCCTGTTGACGGTTAATTTCCACATTTTTTATCCAAATTTCTTTTCTTTTCAAATAACGTAATTTTTCACTAATCAAAAACTTCTTAAAGAATCCTAAAGTTTTTTTAAATTGCTTTTCCAACTCAATTTGTTTTTCACCGTGACCATTACCACCATTCTTTTTAGTCGCATCATCTCCATTACTCATTTTTGTATCCTCCTTTTGACTCGCCATTGGCGAGTATTTTTTAAAGTTCTTTCCTCTCATATCTTAATGCATAAAAAATGGTTTAGCAATAGTAAAGCCCGCTGCGACTTTTCAGTCGCAGCGGGCTTAAAAACCGC
>CAZTRS010000002.1:0-2087 GCA_964616795.1 uncultured Candidatus Saccharibacteria bacterium | reverse complement strand
TTTTTTCAATAATGGCACAAAAGCAAATCCAGGAAATTCTTTCATTTCAAATTCAGTTTCAGTTTTTTTAATTCCCAACCATAAACTATTCTTCATAGGCCACACTATTTGCCCACCCACCTTTAATTGATTCTTCCAATCTTCCAATAATTCCTCCGGAGCAGCGGCAGAAATAATCTTGTCAAACGGAGCCTTAGCCGCTAAACCATGAGAGCCATCGCCCAAAACCAACTCAGCTATCCCTCTTTGTTCATATCCATAACGCCCCAGATTTTTCTTTCCAAATTCATAAAGTTCCGGAAGAATCTCTATGCCAAAAACTTTTCCTCTTACCCCGACTATTTCACATAATAAAGCCAATTGCCAACAAGAACCGGAACCAATATCCAAAATTTTGTCTCCCTCTTCGGGTTGTAAAACTTCCAACATAAACGCCACGGTTAACGGCTGAGAAATAGTTTGCCCAAATCCAATAGCCAAGGGATTATTTAAATAGGCGTCATTTTTTAAATATTCAATAACAAAATCAAAACGGTCAATTTTTTTAAAGGCCTCAATAATACGCGAGGTTTTTAGGTGCCCCGCTTCCACTAAATTTTTTACCAAAAGATTATTTCGTTCGCTCATAAAATAATTTACCCGTCCTGGGTAGAAAAATTAAATATTGTCGACGCAATATTAAGATAAAAGTTTTTTAAATTTAACTTCGTCTTTTTTCTTTTGAAATGGTCCTAAAATAGCTAAATTAAGATTTTTAGGTTGGAATAACTCCTTAGCTAAATCCATAATCATTTTAGCATTAACCGCATCTATTTTTTTATATATTTCCTCTAATGAGAAAGTTTTTTTATAATAAAGTTGTTGTAATCCGTAAAAGAAAGCAAATTCATCAGAACTCTCCAGACCCAAGGCTTGCTTACCCTTTAAATAATCTTTGGCTTTTTTAACCTCCTCTTCTTTCGGCGGCTCATTAGCTATCTGTTTGAATGCTTCCATAATGACTTTAATCGCCTCTTCCGTCTTACTTAAGGCCACTCCGGTGGCTACCCCAAAGAACCCATGGTCACAGTTTAAATCAGCTAAACTATAGACATAATAAGCAGCGCCCATTTCCTCGCGAATTTTCTGAAAAAGACGTGAGCTCATTCCTTGTCCCAAAATAACCGATAATAAACTTAGGGTATAACGACGTTCATTAAATTTATCAAAAGCTCGCGCTCCCAAAACTAAATGAGTTTGGTCGGTTTTTTTTGTCTTAATTAATACCGCCGGTTCTTTTTGTGATTCTTTAATCTTTTGTTCGGCAATGCCTTTGTTTTGATTAATATTCTTGAATAAATCCCGAAGGTATTTCTCTACAATTTCCTCATTAAAATGTCCGCTTACCACCACTAAAGTCTTATCGGCTGTATAATTATTTTTAATATATTCCAAAAAGTGGGGACGTTTTATTTTCTTAATTATGTCTTTTTCCCCCAAGACTCTCCAGCCGGCCGGTTGGTCACCATATAATAATTTTAGTAAAACATCATAAATCTGACTGGTTGGCGTATCTTCATCTAAATTCATTTCTTCAATGATTACTCCTTTTTCTCTTTCAATTTCTTCTTCTTTAAATAAAGAATTTTGATAAATATCGGAGATTAAATCCAAAGCCACATCCAAATGACGATTATCAACTTTTATATAATAACCGGTATGTTCTTGGCTGGTAAAAGCATTAAAATTAGCGCCCAAGCTATCCATTAAAGAAGAAATTTCTTTGGAGGTTGGTCGTTTGACTGTGCCTTTAAAACACATGTGTTCCAAAAAATGAGAAATACCATTAATTTCTTTTTTTTCATATTCTGAACCGGCACGCACTAAAATTAAAACCGTCACCGTGCGAGTTTCTTTTAAGGGCACCAATAAGGCCTCCAAGCCGGTTGGAAAAGTTATTTTTTTTACTTTTTGCGCTTTCTTTTTAGTATGCATACCCAGTAGAGGAATTTCCAAATGTTATTATAGGCTTTAGAAATTTCCTTTGTTTTATATATTTAAATTAGACTTGATAATTAATACCCATTATAGAGATAACCAATATATGG
>CAZTRS010000001.1:21635-24193 GCA_964616795.1 uncultured Candidatus Saccharibacteria bacterium | reverse complement strand
CAGCTCCATAAAGAAGGAAATAATTATACTTGGTGGGCTTATTATTCTTTTGCTAAGCAAAAGGGGTTGGGTTGGAGTATTGATTATTTTTTTGTTTCAAAATCATTAGAAAAGAAACTAAAAAAAGCTTTTATATTAAATAAAGTTTCCGGTTCGGACCATTGTCCGGTTGGCATTGAAATATTTTGATTTTTATTTTATAATATAAAATATGCTAGGTAGTAGAATTTCAAATTGGCGCCGAAAGCGCCAAAAACAGCCTGGTATTAAATAAAAAGTCCCAATAAAATAATTTTATAAATTTTAATTCGCCGGTTGGCGGATTGAAATTTCATTGCTTGGTATGAAGAAATTATATCGTAGTAGAGAAAACAAAGTATTCGGTGGTTTAATGGGTGGCCTGGGAGAATATTTTGAAATAGATGCTAAGCTTTTGCGAGTGGCTTGGATAATGATTTGTGTCCTTTCTATGTGTTTCCCGGCGATATTCGCATATATATTTTCTTGTATGATAGTGCCGATGGAGCCAAAAAAATAGAAAAATAATCCCAAATTTTATTAACTATTTTTACTCCATATATTGATTTTTATTATTGGTATAGTGGCTGGATATTATTGGTGGGTATTTATAATTTTATTTTAATGAATGTTTAATCATATTTAAATAGAGTATATAAGTCGTTTGTTAATTCAACTTAATAATGAAGAAAAAAACTATAATTTTGATAATAGTCGCAGTTATTTTAGCGATTGGTTTGAGTATTGGCGGATATTTTTATTGGAAATCTAGTAGAAACGTTATAAGCACTGGTCAGCAAAAAGCATTGAATGATGCTATGAATGCCGCCGAATCTTTGACTGATTCTATTAATCGGGGGATTTTACCGGATATTAATACGAATCCCTTGGAAAATCAGCCAGAAATTAATCCTGCTTCAGCCAATCCTTTAAAAGATTTAAGGGTCAATCCTTTTGAATAAAATTTACCCCGTGAAACCCTGTCATGGCGGGGGGAGCGGGAAAATAATAACAAATCTAAATCGTATTAAACAAATTTAAATAATAAGAAGAAGGGTGATTATACAAAAATCCCCGAATCTTATTTCATAGGGTAAATGAAAAATAAAATTTTAGGTTTATCAATTTTATTTTTAGCGGTAATATTTTCTTTTGGTTTAATAGTAAATGTTTTGGCACAAACCGCGGAAAATAATATTCAATATCCAATTGCAGAATTGGGTAATTGTAAAGATAGAGTTGATTGTAAAGAATTTTGTGATAAAAAAGAAAATCAAGAAATTTGTTTGGCTTTTGCCGAAAAGAATAATTTAATGAATCAGGAAGAATTAATGAAGGCTAAAAAGTTTTTATCCATTAAAAATGGTCCTGGTGGATGTACTACCAAAGAAGCTTGCGATGTTTATTGTGAAAATATCAACCACATAGAAGAGTGTACAATTTTTGTTGAACAGAATGATTTTATTTCACAAGAGAAAATTGAAGAAGCGAAAAAAATCAGTGCGGCTTTAAAGAGTGGCGTGAAACCGCCAACCTGTAAGAATAAAAAAGAATGTGATGTGTATTGTAAAGATTTAGCACATATGGAAGAGTGTATTAATTTTGCCGTGGCTACCGGAATGGTGCGGGGAGAAGAATTGCAAAAAGTCCAAGGGATGTTGGTGGCAATTAAAAAAGGCATTAAATCACCAGCTTGTAGTGGTGATGAAGAGTGTCAAAAATATTGTAGTAGTCCTGAGCATATGGAAGAATGTATTAATTTTTCTATAGAGGCAGGATTTATGAGTGAAGAAGAAAAACAAAAATCAGGACAAATGTTGCGGGCTTTAAAGAAGGGCGTAAGACCGCCTGCTTGTAATGGAAAAGAAGAATGTGATGTTTATTGTTTCTCAGATGAACATTTTGAAGAATGTTTGAATTTTTATATTGCCGCAGGAATGGTAAATGAAAAAGATGCGGAAATGATGAGAAAAACCGGAGGTAAGGGACCGAGTGGATGCGAAAGTCGGGAAGAATGTGAAGCGTTTTGTAATAATTTGACTAATCAAGAGGTCTGTTTTAATTTCAGCAAGGAGAATGGATTATTATCAGAAGAAGAAATAAAAAAAATGGAAGAAGGGAAACAACAAATGATAAATATGTTTGGTAATATGCCAGCAAAAGTTCAAGGTTGTCTTATTTCTAAAGTTGGCAGTGATTCGGTAGAAAAAATTAAAAATGGTCAAGCTATGCCATCTCAAGAAATGGGTAATCAAATACGGCAATGTTTTAACGAAGTTATGGGTTCTCCAAATCAAAATCAAATAATGCCTCTGTGTCAGGGTGAAAATTGTCCAATGAATCAACAGATACAATTAGGACAATCTATGACTGGTCCGGGAGGATGCGCTTCTCTGGAAGAATGCCAAAAATATTGTGAGACTCATCAAGCAGAATGCTCAAAATTTGGAGGGAATAACACGCAGATGCAGAATCAAATGATTCAACCTTGCCAAGGAGATAATTGTCAGATGATACAACCCAATATGATGATTCCTAGG
>CAZTRS010000001.1:8293-21535 GCA_964616795.1 uncultured Candidatus Saccharibacteria bacterium | reverse complement strand
TGTCAGAGTGGACAAATGCCTTTTCAAACTATATATCCAGATTTAGACCAGCAAATGGGGCAGCCGGAACAACCAGGACAATATATTCAAGGTAGTCCGGGAATACCACCTTGCCAAGGAGATAATTGTCAGATGATACAACCCAATATGATGATTCCTAGGCAGCAGATTTGTGAAGGTGAAAGTTGCCAGATGATGCCGAAGTGTGTGGGGGAGAATTGTCAGAGTGGACAAATGCCTTTTCAAACTATATATCCAGATTTAGACCAGCAAACGATGCCATTGCCAGAAGGGCAAACGCCGCTACCGACCAGTTCTTTATTCAGTAAGTTTTTTGGTATTTTAGTTAATAATACAAAATCATTATTAGAATTATTTATAGAGGTTTTTTGAATGTTTTTGATGGGGTAGCGTTGAAGCATTGCTTTGGTGCCGTATTTCTTATATAATATCTGATATGAATATTATAAAAAAACTTTTTCCGACCATTATATTAATAATAGCGGTAGCCGTTATTTTTATTTTAGCTAAGGGTTGGGATAATAATTCTAAGGAGTCGAATAATAATATAGAAGGAACGCCAAGTATGAAAACTTATGCGCAAGCGCCGAGTATAATGATTGATGTTAATAAATCATATTTTGCCGTTATGAAAACAACGGTGGGTGATATGGAGATTCAATTGAATGTCAAAGAAACGCCGATTACTGTGAATAATTTTATTTTTCTTGCGAAAGATGGGTATTATGATAATGTCATTTTTCATCGAGTAATTTCGGGGTTTATGATTCAAGGCGGTGACCCGACGGGTACTGGTTCCGGTAGTCCAGGATATCGTTTTGCTGACGAGGCTTTCAATGGAGAATACGAGAGAGGGACTATAGCCATGGCTAATGCCGGTCCCAATACTAACGGCAGTCAGTTCTTCATTATGCATCAAACTTATCCTTTAGATAAAGCTTATGTAATTTTTGGTAAGGTGACTAAGGGTTTGGAGGTGGTTGATAAAATTGCCACAGCTAAAACTAAATTAGGAAGCGATGGGGCTATGTCTTCTCCAATTGACCCGGTTAAAATTTTATCAATAGAAATTATCGAGAAGTAGAAGATGTTTTGGAAACGGTTTATCTATTTTTGATGAGATAAGCCGTTTTTTGTTTTCTTTATTTTTTTATACATCTCCTCATTATCACCACTATCGTGTTGATAATGAGGAAATGGGGATTTTGACGTAATAAAATGTTTGTGGTAGTATTGTTTTAGAAATTTGAAAACAATGGAGGCAAGCATGATAGAAATGGATAATAATTATATTTGTTTGATAGATACTTCTGTGATAAAAATTCAACAATCTAAAAAATCATCACCGGTTATCATTACTATTCCTCATGATGGTATATTCCATGATAGTGATTGGCAAGGAATTTTAAGCTTTAGAGAAAAGGGTGTAGTAGGAAGAGATAAGCATATTTGGCCGATAGTGAGAGATATAATTTTGCGGACCAATAAATTGAGTGTAGTGAGGGGAACTTTCCCAAGAAGAATAATTGATTATAATCGTTCTTGTGGTAATTCTGATATTCCGTCATTAGTTGATGGAAGAATGCAACAATTTTTTTCTAATTATCATTATACTGTTGAAGCTTTTATAGAAAGAGCTTTGAGTGTATATGAGCGATATCATTGTTTATTGTTAGATATACATGGTTTTGATATTCAACCGGATAATGGAGAATATGATATAATTTTAGGAACGGACCATAGGAAAACTATTCAATCTGGTTCTGATATAGATAGTCAATTGGCTTCTTTTTTGAGAAATCGTGGTTATAAGGTTTTCTTACCAATTAACGAGGTGGTTGCTGGAGAAAGATATGTTGGGGCTTATACGGTTTGTCAGTATAGTAATAAGTATAAAATAAGCGCCATTCAGATTGAAATAGCTAAGAAATTTAGGACAAAAAAAGGATTGGAATTAGGCAAAAAATTATCAGTTGATTTAGCGGATTTTATTGAATTAAATTTTTATTAAAATGAATTTTAAACGGCTTACCTTGGTGGGCCGTTTGATTTTTTATGTTTTTGTGGTATAAATAAAATAGTATATTAAAATTTAATAAGCTATCCTTCGCTAAAGCTACGGAGGGCAAGGGAGGTCAAAATGCCTATGACTGCTCTACCAACTGAGAATGAAGATAAAAAATTATTTAGTATCTATTTGGCCGGTAATTTTGAAAAATTAAGCGTTGGAAATATAACATACCTTGATTGGCGTGATTATTTTAAAAAAAGATTAAATGAAAAATTTCCAGACTTAGAATTTTATGATCCGCGTGAAGATACGCCTCAGGGTGAAATTGCCGAGTTTGTTTCCGAGGATTCCTTTGGTGTTAGAGAAAGTGATGTAGTCTTTTATTATATGACTAATAATGCCGGTGATATTGGTGCGGGTTCAGAAATTACCATTGGAACTGAAAATAATAAATTAACTATAATTTGTCTTGGTCCAGAAGTGAAAGCGCCACATCCATTTATAATTGGCAAGGCGCGTTGCATTTTAATTGGATTAGAAATGGCTATAATTTATTTTTTAAAATTAGCAGAATTTGGTTTTAGTATAGACGGAGAATTTAAGGCAATTAATTTTGTTATGGGTTTAAAGAGGAGGTAGCGATGATTGAGGTAAATCTTTATTTTTATGGTGAAGGAAAATTTATAGATGATTTATTGTCTGGGAAAAACTTAGAAGATACAATTATTAATTTAGATACAATAAAAGATGAAATATTCAAAGAAATGCAAGAAGTTTTTTACGAAAGAAGCATAGACAATGATGATGTTGATTTTTATTCTCAAGACGGTTGTTTAAATGAAGAAAAGGAATTAGAGATTTTCATAATAGAAAAAAGAGATAGTAATTTTATAGAAGGTGAAAAAATGGCTCGAAATTTGTCTGATAGATTGGTTGCACATATTAGAAATTTAATTCAAATAAAAATTTCTTGTTTTGTTAGTGTGGAATTATCATCTAGTGAAGCTGTGGAAGTACTTAATTAATCCTAAAAGGAGCGTTCAGGCGCTCCTTTTTATTTGGTTCGAGTTTATTTTTGTGGTAAAATATTGGGGTATGATAGAACAATTCCCTAAATTAAAACAAACGCCGGAGGAAGCATATAAAGAGATAAGTGAGATTTTGAATTCACTATATGATGATTTCGGATATTTTGAATCTTTGGAAAAAGAATGGGCTGATAAGTGGTATGATGTGGATATGATGATTCAAGTTTGTAAAAATGAAGATTTGCCCGAGGCATTAAAAAAATTAAAAGAATTTAGTAAGGATTTTCGTGAAAATTATAAAAAAGCATAATATGAATAATTTTATTCAAACTATTAAAAAATATGTTCGTTTGGCTAATTATGTAACTGTCAGCCAAATTTATTTGCGGGATAATTTTTTATTGGAAAGGGGATTAAATTTTGATGATATTAAATCTCGTTTATTGGGTCATTGGGGCACTTGTCCGGGTATTAATTTTGTTTACGCTAATTTAAATTATTTAATTAAAAAATATAGTCAGGAGATGCTTTTTGTTCTTGGTCCTGGTCATGGTTTTCCGGCGCTACAAGCAAATTTATTTATTGAAGGGACTTTAAAAAAATTTTATCCAGAAGCTACTGTAGACGAAAGTGGCTTGGGATATATTTCTAAAAATTTCAGTTGGCCTTATGAATTTCCCAGTCATAGTAATCCCGGTACGCCCGGAGTGATTTTAGAAGGAGGAGAGCTCGGTTATTCTTTATCTACTGCTTACGGCGCAATTTTGGATAATCCCAATTTAATTGCTACTTGTTTGATTGGCGATGGCGAAGCGGAAACCGGTCCTCTGTCTGCTTCTTGGCATTTGAATAAATTTATTGACCCTAAAGAAAATGGGGCAGTTTTGCCGATTTTACATTTGAATGGTTATAAGATTTCTGGACCCACTGTTTTTGGCAGGATGTCTAATAAGGAATTAAAATCACTTTTTTATGGATATGGTTATGAGCCGATTATTATTGGTGGTTTTGGGATTTATGTTAAGATGCAAAGAGCTTTGGAAAAATCATTAAAAACAATTAAATCCATTCAATCTAAAGCGCGACAAGGAAAAAAGATTGTCAGTCCGCGTTGGCCTATGATTGTTTTGCGGACACCCAAAGGTTGGACTGGTATAAAAGAATTGGATGATAAAAAAATAGAAGGTAATTGTTTATCTCATCAGGTGGTAGCTAA
This sequence comes from uncultured Candidatus Saccharibacteria bacterium, assembly GCA_964616795.1. GTDB lineage: Bacteria > Patescibacteriota > Minisyncoccia > UBA6257 > JAAZHW01 > DAONDV01. The sequence goes on along the minus strand of CAZTRS010000001.1, from coordinate 17,259 downwards.
AGATGCGAAAACTAATATTGAACATTTGGAAGCTTTAGAGAAATGGATGAGGTCTTATAAAATTAATGAGTTTTATAATAAAGAAGATGGTATTGATGAGGATATTTTATCTATTATTCCGGAAAGTCGTTTAAGAATGGGGGAGATAAAATATGCTTTTGCCGGTAAGATGCGAAAAGATTTGATTTTGCCGAATCCTGATAAATTTGCGGAAGAAGCAATTATGCCGGGTACTATTGGTTCCAGTAGTATGCGTCGTCTTGGTTTGTATTTAAAAGAAGTTTTTGAATTAAACGCCAAGAATAGAAATTTTCGTTTGATGTCTCCGGACGAGACATATTCCAATAAATTAGATGAAATTTTTAAGGTTACTCAACGCGCTTTTGTTTGGCCCAAAGAGAAATGGGATGATGATTTAGATTCTAATGGCAGAGTGATGGAAATGTTAAGTGAGCATTCTTTACAGGGATTAGCGCAGGGTTATGTTTTAACCGGGCGGCATATGGTTTTTGCCTCTTATGAAGCTTTTGTGGAGATAGTGGCGAGTATGGCTGACCAGTATGCTAAGTTTTTAAAAGTGGCGCGTGCAACTGAATGGCGTGGAGATATGTCTTCTTTTAATTACATTTTAACTTCATCGGGTTGGCGTCAAGAACACAATGGTTTTTCTCATCAAAATCCGGGATTTATCAGTAATATGCTTAGGAAAGAGGGAGATTTTATTAAAGCTTATTTTCCGTCTGATGGTACCAGCGCCTTGGTTGTTTTAGACCATTGTTTGAAATCAAAAAATTGCATTAATATTATTGTGGCGGGTAAAACTTTAGAGCCGCGTTGGTTGACGCCGGAATTGGCTAAACAAGAATTGGAAAGGGGAATGATGATTTGGAATTTTGCCAGCGATAAAAATCCTGATATCATTTTTTCATCCATTGGTGATTATATGACTAAAGAATGTTTGGCAGCCATTGATTATTTGAAAAAGGAATTTCCGGAAGTAAAAACGCGTTTGGTGAATATTGTGGAGCTTTCTTCTTTGGGTTTTGGCAAGAGTGGTCATACGCAGGAAGATTTTGATTTTTATTTCACGAAAAATAAGCCGGTAATTTTTAATTTTCATGGTTATCCGGAAACTATTAAACAGTTGCTTTTTGGCAAAGGAAAAAATGAAAGATTTTTTGTTCATGGTTATATTGAGAATGGTTCCACTACCACACCCTTTGATATGCAGGTAAGAAATAAAACCGACAGATTTAGTTTGGTGATAGAAGCTTTTGGGATTTTGGCTGAAGAGGGAAAAATTAATAAAGACAAGGCGATAAAATTAATCAAACGCTATGAGGATAAGTTGCGGTATCACGATGGATATATCAGAAAATATGGAGTCGATATGGAAGAAGTGGAAGATTGGCAATGGAAAAGAAATTCTTAGTAATTAATGTGGGCACAGCATCAAAAAAATACGCTTTTTATTTAGAAGCGCAAAAATTGTTGTCTTCGCATTATGAAAAAGAAAATGGGGGATTTATTCTCACGCGTAAGGATAAAGAAGGAAAAGAAAGTAGGGTATCCGTTATGGAATCCGATTTTCAAAACAGTTCTACCAAGGAAATTGAGTTTTTGATAAGCAGTGGATTAATTAAAGATAAAAAAGAAATTAGCGCCGTTGGTTTTAGGATTGTTTGTCCCGGTGAATTTTTTAATCAAACCAGAAAAATTGATGCTGAATATCGTCAAAAAATGAAAGCGGATATTATTAAAGCCCCACTTCATATCGCTGCTATCTCCGATGAAGTGGAAAGATTTGCCAATACTTTTTCAGAAATTCCGATGTTTGGAGTTTCAGATGGAGCTTTCCACACTACTTTAGCAAAAGAGGCGAAATATTATGCTATAGCTGATGATGTAGCCAAAGAATTAAATATTCAGAGATTTGGTTATCACGGCATATCCATGCAATCGGTTTTAAGGAAATTGAGTATTGCTTTGGGTAAAATCCCGTCTAATATTATCGTTTGTCATTTAGGAAGTGGCTCCAGTATTACGGCAGTGAAAGACGGAAAAAGTTTTGACACGTCCATGGGTTTTACTCCTTTGGAAGGTGTGGTGATGTCTACTAGAGTAGGAGATGTTGATGCCGGCGCTTTAATTTATTTAATGAAAGCAAAGAATTTTTCTCCGGACCAATTAAACGAGTTTTTAAATAAAAAGTGCGGGCTTTTGGGATTAAGCGGAAAGAGTGATGATATTCGGGAATTAATAAAATTGGAAGAAAAAGGCGATAAACAGGCAAAATTAGCCTTAGATTTGTGGGCGTATCGTGTAAAAAAATATATTGGTTCATATATTATGGCTTTGGGAGGATTAGATGTTTTAGTATTTACTGCTACGGTGGGTGAGCGTTCTTGGATTATGCGTCAGAGAATTTTGGGAGGGTTAGAAAATTTGGGATTTGCTATTGATGATGTTAAGAATAAAAAAATTACTGAAACCAATAGCGAGGGTGAAATTCAAAAAGATGGTTCACAAATAAAAATTATGGTAGTGAAAACAGATGAGATGGAGGAGATTATTTCAGAGTTGAATAAACAAATGCTTGTATAAATAGTTCTTTTTGTGTTAAAATAATATTAGAGAAAGGTTATAGTCGTAAGCCGTCTAAATTTGTAAAAATTATGGACGAATTAAATAAGAATCCTATGGCAGGGGATCAACAGGCCCCAGTTACTCCTAGCACAGAAGTTAATCAACCAGCTTCTATACCAGTTGAAGAACCAAAGAAAGAAGAAGATGTCCCTGCACAAGAAGCTCCGGCTTCCGATATTCCTGGTACTACTCCAGAGAATACTCCAACAGTATAAATTTTTTTTATCTGTTAATTAAAAACTCCCCTCCGCCAACTGGCGGAGGCGGATGGAAATTAGTAAATTATAGCAATAGATAAGTTCTAATGTTCTGCAGAACATTAGAATAAAAATTAATATAAATTAAAAACTCCCCCGTGAAGGGGAGTTTTTTCATCTAAGGAAAGTCTTAGAACCTGCGGCCTCTGCCACCTCGATCACCACCGCGGAACGGTCTGTTCTGCTTGTGGCATTCGCGGCACAAGAGCTGGTCCAATCTAGCTGGATCCGGCTCAAAAGGCAATTCAGTGATGTCAGTGCCACATTTAGCACATTTCCAGTTACCCTGGTACATCTTTCTCTGAAAGCCACCGCCTTGTTCGTCATTGTAAGCCATTTTGCTTGTAATACTAATTAACGACTCTTATTGATATTCTAAGCAAAGGGGCCTCTAAACAAGTGTTTTTTGACGCGATTCGCTCGAACTCTAATATTAAATCCATTGTATCAGATAAATAGGCGTTTGTCAATAGTAGAATAAAATGATAAGATAATAAAGTCGCGTGTTTAGTGGAGTATTAATATTTTATGGAATTAAAAGAAGCGCAAACTATTGAGTTATTGGCTCAAAATGAAGAAGTTTTTAATAAATTATATGTTCTTTATGCTGGTAAATATCCTGAGTATAAAGATTTTTGGCAAAAAATTGCTGATGAAGAAACTAATCACGCTTTGTGGTTGAGAGATTTAAAACCAGATATTGAAATTGGTAATTTATCTTTTAATGAGGGACGTTTTGATTTAACATTAGTATTTCAATTGTCAGAACATGTTAAACAAAAGTTAAATGAAGCTCAAAATCAAACATTGCCGATTACGGAAGTTTTAAAAATTAGCTTGGCTATGGAGAAATCTTTATTAGAAGGAAAATTTTTTGAAGTAGTAGAAACTGACCAAATATCGTTAAAAACCACACTTTTTAATTTAGCCAAATCAACTGAGGAACATATCCAAAGAATAGAAGATTTATTGAAAAAAGTATCCGGATGAATATGAATAAAGATATTAAAAGGGAGGAGCAATGGTTGTTGCGTGATAAATATCATAATAAAAAAACAGCCGGGTTTTTTAAAGATATAGAAAAATTAGAAAAAGGCGAGCCAATTGATTATCTGATTGGTTGGGAGCCTTTTTTGAATTGTAAAATTGATTTGCGTTTTAAACCATTAATTCCCAGATTGGAAACAGAATATTGGACGGAGAAAGCGATTAAGACGATTAAAACATTAAAGAAACCAATTGCTATTCTTGATTTGTGTTCCGGTTCCGGTTGTATTGGCGTTGCTGTTTTGAAAAATATTAAAAATAGTCATGTTGTTTTTGGAGAATTGGATAAAACATTGATGCAGCAGATTAGGATTAATTTAAAATTAAATAAAATTTATAGAGACAGATATCAAATAGTTCAATCTAATTTATTCGGGAGCATTAAAGGAAAATTTGATTTTATATTAACTAATCCACCTTATGCATCTTTGAATCGTAAAAATAAAGTTCAGAAGTTGGTTTTACAATATGAGCCACATTTGGCTTTATTTGGAGGTCAAGATGGGTTATTTTTAATAAAGAAGATTTTAAAACCAGCGCCGAAATATTTGAATGAAAATGGACAAATTTGGATGGAATTTGATTCTTGGCAAAAGCCGGCGATAAATCAACTATTAAAGCAATTAGGATATAAAGATTGGGGGTTTTTAAAGGACCAATTTGGGAGATGGAGATGGGTGGTAGCACAACGTTGATTTTTAAGATATTTCTGTTAAACTGAAATTAGCTGTTTTAAAATCCGCCTACGTTAAAACTACGGCAGAACAATCCCATCCTTCGCATAAAGCTACGGAGGGCAAAGGAGGTGAATAATGGGAAAACAAGGTGTTCCGTTAAAAGGAGATTTGACTGTTGATAATGCGCAAAAAGTATTTGATATTTTTTTAGGAAATATCGGTAGACGTATTTGTTGCGTGACTTCTATAAAAGACGTTGATGAGGGAGAGCCGACTTTTCAATTTTTTGGTTTTTATTCCAGGGTAAATATATATCATAATTATAATGATAAGAAAAAATTTATTATCGTTATTTTTTATAAACCGGATTGCGAATCACTTGAACGTAGATTTAGTTCTTTTGGAAATGTTTTGCATTTAAGTCATATTCATAGAATAACTTATGAGATGAAAGATAGAAAATTAGTTGTAAAATACTTCTGTAAGGGTTCAGAAATCCCAGCATCATTTATGGTGTTTCATATTTCATAACAAGGAAATATAAATAGCCCCCCATCTATTAATAGATGGGGGGCTTGACTTTTATTTTATGTTGTATATAATGGAGATATACCGTAGAAGATAGGTAGCTGGAGAAAACAGCGCAAATCCTATTGAGGCAAATATGAGTTTTTTGGCTTATTTTACTTATCTGCGGTTGTCGCAGATTTTTTTATTATATAAAGAGATAAAGTTTATTCTAAAGTTCTGCAGAACATTAGAATAAAATGAGAACCCCGTTAGGGCGGGATGCGATAAATTTTATGAGTAAAATCTATTCTGGTATTCTGCAGAATTATAGAATAGAAATCTGTGGTGTCGGATTCGTCAATTTAAATAACATTTGTATGTTAACTAGAGAACAAAAATCACAAATTATTGAGGAATTAACTAAAAAAACCAAAGAGAGTCAATCTGTCTTAATGGTTGATTTTACTAGTCTTAAAGTTTCTGAAGCTAATACTTTGAGAAAATCTTTAAGAGAATCAAATATTGAAATGAAGGCCGTGAAGAAAACTTTAGTGCAAAGAATATTGAAAAATGCTGGAATTAAAGATTTTAATGTTTTTCAATTTCCTGCTTCTATCGCTTTGATATTTAGTCCGGAAGAGGGGATGATAGCTTCTAAGAGTGTTTATGATTTTTCTAAGAAATTGAAAGACAGGTCTTTTAAAATTTTGGGTGGATTTATGGGAGGCCAGTTTATTAATTCTGAGATGGTAGTAACATTGGCTAAGTTACCATCAAGAGAAGTATTATTGAGCCAATTATTATATGTGTTAAATTCTATGCCAAGAGCCTTGGTCGGGGTTCTTCAGGGAAATTTAAGAAAATTAGTTTTTGCGGTAGACGCTATTGCGAAAGCTAAGAAATAAAAATATGGAAAAATTTGAAAAATTAATTGAAGCGATTGAGAAATTGAATGTGGCTGAATTGGCGGAATTAGTTAAGGTCTTGGAAGAAAGATTTGGCGTTTCCGCTACACCTGTTATGGCTGCTGCCGCTCCGGCTGCCGCTGGCGCTACTGCTGAAGAAAAAACAGCTTTTGATGTTGTTTTGAAAGACGGTGGTCAGTCTAAAATTCAAGTAATCAAGGTTGTGAGAGAACTCACTGGTCTTGGTTTGAAAGAAGCTAAAGATTTAGTGGATGCCGCTCCGAAACCAGTTAAGACTGGTTTGAAGCAAGAAGAGGCTGATGCTATTAAAAAGCAATTGGAAGACGCAGGTGCATCTGTTGAAATTAAATAGAAATTCGTGTTAAAATCCCATTATCGTATAGATAATGGGATTTTAATTTATGCGCGGTTAGCTCAGCGGTAGAGCATTGCATTCACATTGCAGGGGTCATAGGTTCGAATCCTATACCGCGCACAAAATAATAAATATATGAAAATAGTAATTTGTGGTAGTATGACCGCGTCAAAAGAAATGTTAGAAATAGAGAAAAAACTTCGAGCATTAAATCATGAAGTTATCTTGCCATCTTTTACTTGTGATTATGCGGCTTTAGAGGGGATAGAGGAAATGCATCTTGAATCGGCTCAAAATAAAATTAAACATGATTTAATCAGGGGTTATTATGAAAAAATTAAAGATGGCGATGCAATACTTGTAATTAATATTGAAAGAAGGGGAATAAAAGGATATATCGGTGGTAATTCTTTTTTGGAAATGGGGTTTGCTCATATCTTTAGTAAACCAATTTATCTTTTAGATGATATTCCCGATGTTAATTATCGTGATGAAATTGAGACAATGCGGCCGATTATTATTTATGGCGATTTATCTTTGATAAAATAAAATGCAATTTAAACTGCCGAAAAATTCAGAACAATTTGTTTGGACTAATCACTCAATTGATAAAATGAGACAATATGGATTGTCTGAACAAAGAGTGAGAAGTGTTTTGCATACTCCAAAAAGAAAAGAAGAAGGAATTGCGCCCAATACTTCTGCGGTAATGCAATCAACTGGAACGAAAAAAAATCCCACTGAATTGTGGGTGATGTTTCAAGAAATTCAAAGATCAAATATCAAAAATCAAAATGACGACGAAAAATTTAAAAATAATTTTGGTAAAAAACTTCGTATTATAAGTACTTGGAGATACCCGGGGATTAGTCCGATTAGAACAGTGCCGGAGATTCCTGATGAAGTATGGAATATTCTTGACGGAAATGATGATAGTTCACCCAGTTAAGTAAAAATTGAACTTGATAATTTATACTGAATTTGTTAAAATGATATAATGAAAATGATAGTAAAAAAACTTTTAATTATTTCAGGCTTTTTTTTGGGAGTTGGTTTTTTTAGTATTATTAATCAAGCCCATGCTGCAGGCACCCTCACCTCTATCACAGCTACTCCTTATGATGTAACAGCTGGGAGTACGGTGGATTATAGAATATCCTTTACTACAGCTACAACTATAGCCAATACAGGAAAAATAATCATTCAATTTCCAGATGGTTTTGATATATCAGCAGCCACTTCTACTTCTTGGACTGGGTTTGACGGAACAAAAACTCTATCCGTAGCTACTCAAACTATTACTATCACTAGAACTAGTGGCACATCTTCTACGGCTGGAGTTAAAACCATTATTTTAAGCAATATTGTTAACAGCACCACTACTGCTAATAATTACCAAGTCATAGCCAAAACTAAAAACTCTTCCGATACTATTTTAGACGGTCCTAACTCCACTTTATACTTTCAAATATTTTCAACCAATACTCCCACTACTGTTGACGGGTTATATTATTTAAGGGATGATACGCAGACACACTATCAGTATAAGGGGAATGTTGGTACCGGAGACGATATCGGGACTCTTTCTAGAACTGCCCCTACATTGAATGAATCAAGAAATTGCGGGCTTTGGACACAATTCTATTTTGATGAAAATGGAACCTATACCTCAACAACCACCATTTCTAATATTTATTATCATATTTGGTGGTCAATTAGCGATGATGAGGGTGCGTTGGGTTATGATTTAACTGGTAACTATGGTGATGCCACAAGCGAAAAATTTACAATAAATACCACTAATTCCACAAAAAAAGTTAGGGATTATTACCTTTATGCTGGCAAACAAACGCTTGCTTCTGGACAAAATATTGTGGGAAATGCGATATACAATTTCTCGATAAAATTTTCAAATAGCAAACCAAAAGTTCTTTCTTATCCCGACAGAATGTCATTTGTAGTTCTTAATCTCCCCGATGATATTGCTACCCTGGGTCTTTCCCAAGATGGAGATACAGATTATGATAATGATGGATTAACAGATTATGATGAATTATTCACATACTATACCAATCCATATGATTCAGATACTGATAATGATAGTTGGAATGATAAATATGAGCTTGATAATGGTTTAGATGCAATTGATCCAGAAAATGCGCCCGTTTTTAATTATTGGTCAGAAAAATATAATGGTAGCGGAGCTGGAGATTTTTTCGGCTATTTGGTTTCTTCTATTTCCGATATAGATGGTGATGGTTTAGATGATGTATTGGTGGGCGCTCCTTATACTGGCGCTAATGTCGGATCCGTATATATTTATTCTTCCGGCACAGGCAACTTGATTAAGCAATATAATGGAGGAGCGGACGACGATTATTTTGATTACGGTTACTCCCTTTCTTCCATTTCCGATATAGATGGAGATGGTTTAGATGATGTATTGGTGGGCGCTCCTTATGCTGATCCTGGTGGTCTTTCTATGGCTGGTTCCGCATATATTTATTCTTCCGGTACGGGCAATCTTATTAAGCAATATAATGGAGGA
>CAZTRS010000001.1:0-8193 GCA_964616795.1 uncultured Candidatus Saccharibacteria bacterium | reverse complement strand
GATATAGATGGAGATGGTTTAGATGATGTATTAGTAGGCGCTCCTTATGCTGATCCTGGTGGTCTTTCTATGGCTGGTTCCGCATATATTTATTCTTCCGGTACGGGCAATCTTATTAAGCAATATAATGGAGAAACGGTAAGTGATTATTTTGGTTATTTTTCTTCTTACATTTCCGATATAGATGGAGATGGTTTAGATGATGTATTGGTGGGCGCTCCTTATGCTGATCCTGGTGGTCTTTCTATGGCTGGTTCCGCATATATTTATTCTTCCGGTACGGGCAATCTTATTAAGCAATATAATGGAGGAAGGGTAAGTGATAATTTTGGTTTTTCCCCTTCTTTTATTTCCGATATAGATGGAGATGGGAAGGAAGATGTATTAATAGGCGCTCCTTATGCTGATCCTGGTGGTCTTTCTGCGGCCGGCTCTGCATATATTTATTCTTCTGTTACAGGCAATCTTATTAAGCAATATAATGGAGGGGCAACTAGCGATTCTTTTGGTTATTCGATATCCTCCATTGATGATATAGATGGAGATGGTTTAGATGATGTATTAGTAGGCGCTCCTTATGCTGATCCTGGTGGTCTTTCTATGGCTGGTTCCGCATATATTTATTCTTCCGGTACGGGCGATCTTATTAAGCAATATGACGATACAACAGCAATTGATTATTTTGGTATGTCAGTCGCCTCCATTTCCGATATAGATGGAGATGGTTTAGATGATGTATTGGTGGGCGCTCCTTATGCTAACACGGTTGATTCAGCGAATGCTGGTTTGGTTTACATTTATTCTTCAGCAGCTATTATTCCCACCCAATCCTGGTCCAAAAACACAACTAAAGAAGATTTTGATTTAGATTCATATTTTACCGAACCTAATAATGTTACGATTCCAGCTAGAAATCAAACAGTAACTTATACAGCTTCTACTTCTGATAATTCCAATATTGATATATCAATCGCTTCTAATGGAGTGGTAACTTTTTCTCAACCAACTAATTGGTTAGGTACAGAAACAGTGAGATTTACAGCTACAGATTCAACGGGTTTATCCTCAACATCTACTCTGATAACACTTATGGTGACAGGAGCTCCTAATATTCCTGCCAGTCTTAGTTTAATTGCTGATTCTGAAACCCAGATTACTGCTTCTTGGTCAACTAATCTCAATCTTTCCACCACCACTTACTATGTTGAAAATACAACCACCGGCACTAATTCCGGTTGGACTTCAAATACTTCCTGGACTTCAACCGGTCTTTCTTGCGGAGTTCTTTATTCTTTCAAAGTTAAATCTAAAGATGGAAATGGATTGATTTCCGATTATTCATCTCCTGCCACTATTACTACCAGAGGTTGTGTTGGAGGAGGTGGTGGTGTGTATTGTTCTAAAGTTCCGGATGGTTCCACCATCTCCATTAATGGCACATCCACCCTTATTCTTTCAGCCGTCCCAGAAGTGGTGAGTATGTCTATTTCCAATGCCCCTGATTTTAAAGATGTTGGTATAGAACTATTTCAAACAACCAAACAATGGGATTTAACCACCGGAACAGTTTATGCCAAATTTTACAATTCTTGCGGAGAATCATCTTCTGTAATTTCAGCCTCTCTTCAAAAAATATCCACGCCAACGCCGACAGCTATTCCAACTCCCACACCAACTCCGACAGACCTTCAATCCATACTTAATTCTCTTCTCCAACAATTAGCTGATCTTCAACAACAATTAGCCAATCAACAACAAATTAAATATACATTTAATCATAACCTTCAATTTGGAGACACAGGAGAGGATGTAAAACAATTACAAATATTTTTAAAGAATCAAGGAATAGAAATATACCCAGAGGGATTAGTTACCGGATACTTCGGAAACCTTACTAAATCAGCAACTCAAAGATTTCAAGAGAAATATGACATTGCTAAATCAGGAGACGCAGGATATGGATATGTAGGACCTAAAACTAGAGCTAAGATGAATTCGTTATAAATACTAAAAGTGCACAACTAGTGGATAAGTAAAGAAGTAAAAATAGCGATATTTGGGAAAACTCGCCGAAAAGGCGGGTTTTTAGTTTTTAGGTTTGTGGGGAGTCTGGTGGCTCAAAAACCCTTTATCCACTTTCATTTTATTATCTAGTGGTGTACTATAATAGAGAAGTGGGGAATTGTGGATAACTATGGGGATAAGGTAGGGTATTTGGGGATAAGTTAGAAATGATAGATTTGATGAAAATGACGAAAATAACACAATTTCTTTTGAAAATATTTTATTTATATTGTATTCAGATAAAAATAAATATTTTTATCTGAATGAATGTTTTTTAAATAAATTTTTTCACTTCGTTCAAAATTTATAAAAAACTATTCACATATGTTCATTGGAGAATTTAAACACAATTTAGATATCAAAGGAAGATTAGCGATTCCGGCCAAGTTTCGCAAAGACCTTTCTGATGGAGCTATTATTAACAAGGGAATTGAAAAATGCCTTTCTATTTACACCAGAGGAGGTTGGGAATCTTTTGCGGAAAAAATAAAAAATTTACCAACTGCCAAATCTGATGCTCGCGCTTTTAATCGTTCCTTTTTTTCACAAGCCGCAGAAGTGGAATTGGATAATCAAGGCAGGGTATTAATTCCGGATAATCTTCGTAAATTAACTTCTTTGGATAAAAAAGCAGTAGTGATTGGTTTGTATGACAGAATTGAAATTTGGGATGAAGAAACTTGGAAGGAATATAGAATTAAAACAGAAAAAAATGCCGTAGAAATCGCTGAGCAATTAAGTGACTTCGGCGTATAAAGTAATTTTAATTTTTGATTTTTTAACTTTTCATTTGAAATATGCATATACCAGTTCTTTTAAACGAAGTAATAAAATTATTAGACCCCAAAGAAAATGAAAATTTTATTGATGCCACTTTGGGTGAGGGGGGTCATACTTTAGCCTTGCTTCAAAAAACTTCTCCGGCAGGAAAAGTTTTAGGCATTGATTTAGACCCGGAGACATTGGAGATAGCGCATCGTAAGTTGCACGCTTTTGGGGAAAGATTAGTTTTAGCTAATGATAATTTTAAAAATCTGGAAGAAATTATTGCAGATAATAAGTTTAAAGAGATTTCAGGAATTGTTTTTGATTTAGGAATGAGTTCTCGTGACATAGATGAAGCAGGCAGGGGATTTAGTTTTTTGAAAGATGAGCCGCTTTTAATGAATTTCGGTTCTGATACCATGTTGACCGCTGAACATATTGTAAACGGTTGGCCGGAAAGTGAATTAGAAAAAATTATCAGACTTTATGGAGAAGAAAAATTTTCCAGACAGATTGCCAGAGCTATTATCGCCAGAAGAATTGTGAAGCCCATTAAAACCACTTTTGATTTAGTAGAAGTTATAGAAAATGCAACTCCTAATTTTTATCATCATGGAAGAATCCCCCATAGGAGAGCAAGCACCCTACGGGGCAAGCATCCGGCTACCAGAACATTTCAGGCGCTGAGGATAGCAGTTAACGATGAATTAAACAGTTTACAGAAAGGGTTAGAGACTAGCTTAAAAATATTGAGTTCAGGAGCCAAAATATCGGTAATTAGTTTTCATTCTTTGGAGGACAGGATAGTTAAGAACTTTTTTAGGGATAATAAAAATGTTTTAAAAATATTAACTAAAAAACCGGTGGCGCCGGCGCAAGTTGAGATTTTAAATAATCCACGGGCTCGTTCAGGTAAATTGAGAGTCGCCCAAAAAATATAGTCGCATAATGTGGGTATGGCCTCGCTTTAGGCGGGTCCGCCCAGACTCAACGTTTAGTTGAGGCTGGTAACCCAAAAAATTTAAATGACAGTCATTAGTTATCGTAATAATCATTTTAATACATCAAAAATTGCCGTTCGTTCACGTTCAGCTAATTTGGCGAAAGAAAAGAGCGAAGGTTTTTCATTTATCCAATGGTTAAACGCTTTTATATTTTGTATAATTGTATTTGTAGCTGTCACAAATATTTTATGGTCTGTTGGAGAGAATAGTATCAGACTAGATATTCAGGGCAAAGAAAAAGAAATTGTCCAATTGGAGGAAAAGAATTCAGAATTAAAAAATATATTGAGTGAAATGAATACTCCGGTTAATCTTGAAAAAATAGCTTCTCAATTTGGATTAGTGAGAGAATCTCAGCCGCAATATTTCTCCATAAAAGAAAAAGTGACTCCTCTTGGATTCAATGCGATTAACAATCAGGAAAATTAATAGTTTTTTAAAGGGCATTCTTGAGAATTGGAGAATGTATATTGTGTTTTTAATGTTTTTTGGAATCGGTTGTGTTTGTCTCGGCCGATTTTTTGATTTACAAGTTTTAAATTATGATAAATTTTCCGGACAAGCAATAGCACAAGCGCAATTTAAACAAAGTGATTGGCAATTTTTAAGAGGTAAAATTTATTTTCAGGATAAAAATCAAAAATTAATTCCTGTAGCGATAAATAAAAGTTTCCCACAAATTTATGCCGTACCCGAAGAAATAAATAATCCCACGGAAACAGCCCAGACTATCGCTAAAGTATCAGGTCTGGATGTTGATGAATTAGTTGATAAATTCTCCAAACCAGAAGATTTATATGAATTGATACAAAAAAAGTCAGACCCGATTTTAGTGCAAAAAATAAAAGATTTGGGGTTAAGCGGAATCTACGTGAATGAAACAACTTCCCGTTATTATCCTTATGGAGAAATGGCATCTCAAGTACTGGGTTACGTAAAAGACGATGTGACTGATTTTCACGGGCAATATGGATTGGAAAAATATTATGATGATGAACTTTCTGCGGAATCTCAAATGGGAGGAATCCTATCTTTTCTTTCTCTGAAAAATATTTTGTATAATAATAATAGCTATGATTTAGTAAGTACTATTGATTATAATATTCAGAAGAAAGCCGAGGAGTTATTAAAAGCTGGAGCGAAAAAGTGGGGGGCGGAAAAAGGCAATGCTATTGTGATAGAACCGAAGACCGGAAGAATTTTAGCCATGGCTAATTATCCTAATTTCAATCCCAACAATTATTCCAAGTCATCCAATAATACTTTTATGAATTACAGCACGCAAATGACTTATGAGCCCGGTTCCACTTTTAAAGTGATGACTATGGCGGCTGGTTTAGAAAGTAAAAAAATTACTCCCCAAACGCAATATTATGATAGTGGAGAGGTGAAGGTGGATGATAAAACCATTAAAAATTGGGACTTGAAGGCGCATGGTTGGCAGACTATGACTGACGTGATTGCTAAAAGTTTAAATACGGGTGTGGTGTTCGCGGAAAGCAAAATGGGGCATGATTTATTTTATCAATATGCTTTAAAATCGCATATTAACCAAAAGACCGGCATTGATTTGCCGGGAGAGGTAAAGGGTAATATAAATAATTTAAAGGGTTTCCAGGATGTTTATTTTGCCACAGCTGCTTTCGGACAAGGCATTACAGCTACTCCGTTAGGAATGCTTTCTATAATTTCCGCCATTGCCAATAAAGGCGTTATGATGAAACCGTATGTAATAGAAAAAATGGTGAGTTCGGATGGTGGGAATGAAACTGTAATAGAACCGCAGCAAGAGACTAAGATTATGGAAGAAGAAACAGCCCGTTTAATGAGGGTGATGATGGCGAATGCCGTAGAAGTAAATCAAGCTGCGACCATTAAAGGTTATCAAGTGGCCGGTAAAACCGGTACTGCTCAGGTGCCGGATGCTAATGGTGAATATGGGAATGATACGATTCATTCTTTTACCGGATTTGCTCCGGCAGAAAATCCGCGTTTTGCCATTTTAATAAAATTGGACAAACCGGAGGCGGATTTAGCCGGTGGAACGGTTATCCCAATTTTTAGAGAATTAGCTCAATTTATTTTAAATTATTATGAAATTGCTCCAAATTTGTAAAAAAATATTAAGATGGAAAATAAAAATATTGGCTGTTTTGACTTTGAAGAGATATAAGCCAACGGTGATTGGTATTACCGGTAGCGCCGGAAAGACTTCTACTAAGGAAGCGATTTTTGCGGTTTTAAAAAAAGAATATCTTTGTCGCAGAAATGTTAAAAATTTTAACAATGAATTGGGTGTCCCTTTGACTATTTTAGGAGATTATCAGGAATCAGGGAGATTTTTCTTTTGGTTGAAGGTTCTATGGCAGGGATTTTGGCGTTTGATTATTAAAAATAAAAATTATCCCGAAGTTTTAATTTTGGAAATGGCGGCCGATAGACCCGGGGATATACGATATTTAACCAATTTGGCTAAACCAAAAATAGGTGTGATTACCGCTATTGGAGACGTACCGGTGCATGTAGAGTTTTACAGCAGTCCGGAAGCGGTAGCCAGAGAAAAGGGGAGATTGATTGAAGCTTTGCCTGAAGACGGGTTTGCAATTTTAAATTTTGATGATGAACGTGTTTGGGAATTGAAAAATAAAACTCGCGCTAAAGTTCTTTTTTTTGGATTTAATCAGGGCGCTGATGTGCAAATCAGTAATATGGAATACAGAATAGAAAATGGGAAGCCAGAAGGAATTACTTTTAAAGTCCAATATGGAGGGAGTTTTGTACCCGTGAGATTAAATAAAACTTTTGGCAAACCTCAAGCTTATGCTGCGGTGGCAGCTATTAGCGTGGGAATTATGTTTGGTTTACATTTGGTAGAAATTAGCGATGCTCTTTCTGAATATGAAGCGCCAGAGGGAAGAATGAAATTAATTGATGGCGTTAAAAAAACTTTAATTTTAGATGACAGTTATAATGCTTCGCCGCTTTCTATGGCAGCGGCCTTGGACACGCTGAGAAGTTTGCCGGCTAAAAGACGAATAGCAATTTTAGCGGATATGTTGGAAATAGGGGAATATGCGGAAGAAGCGCATAGAAATATTGGTAAAATAGCCGCAGAAATTGTAGACCATCTGTTTTGTATTGGCCCGCGTAGTCATTTTATGGCGGAAAGTGCTTTAAAAGCAGGATTAGATTCTAAAAAAGTTCAAGTTTTTGATACCAGTGAATCAGCCATGAAAATGATTGAAAAAGAATTGAAACAAGGGGATTTGATTTTAGTGAAGGGCTCTCATGCTATGGAACTTGATAAAGTTTTAGAAGAGATTAGAATGATGTAATAATCATGGCGCGTTCGTCTAACGGTTAGGACGTCACCCTCTCACGGTGGTAATATGGGTTCGATTCCCATACGCGCTGCTTTTGGGTTCGCTTGCCCGTCCGAAGTCCGCCTTTGGCGGACGAAGGAGGGACTCCCGTTAGGGCTGCGGCCAAGGCTATCTCTTATTGAGGTGGTTTTTTATTTGACGCAGATTATTCCATGTGCTATTTTTAGATTAGACTTTTGAAAATTAAAAAAGCCAGCCTATGCTAAAACTAAAGAGAGGCAAGCCCGCTTACGCTAAAGCTACGGCGTGGCGAAGAAGGTTGAATGATAAAAAATTCAAGAGAGCCGATTAATATAAAAGAATTAAAAAATATTTATAATTTATGTTGGGATAGAGATACTTGTCATCCTTTATTCAAAGACGAGTGGGTTTTACATAATCGTGCTATTGGACAGAATGATATTACGGCTTTATCTATTTTTAGTATTTTTGGTGGGGTGGTATTATTTTGTAGTACTAAAAAATGTGTAAATTATTTTTGGAATCGTTTGCCGACAGGACAAGAAATTGATTTGGTTGGTTGGCCTCATAAATTGCGAATCTCAGAATTAAAGAAAAGTATGGTTGCATCAATAACCGATTTAATGATATTCAGAAGTGGGAGAAAAGATGAATATTTTACATATTCAAGATTTGTAATATTGCACAGAAAAGTTTTTGAAGTTTTGAGAAAAAATAATACTTTATTTGAAGGATTTATTTAATTTAAAATATAGAGCGGTCACCTTTGGTGACCGCTCTTTTCTTTTTGTCAAAAACGCCGTAAAATAGAGATATGCCCAGTATGAGAATTTCCAATTAGCTTTAGCCAGTGATTCGAATATCTCTAAAATGGGTATTAATTTTGTAGAGTCTATAATATTTTTTAATATTGAGGATATTTCTAAAGCCTACAAGAATATTTGGAAATTCCTCTACTGGGTATGCCCAGTATGAGAATTTCCAATTAGCTTTAGCCAGTGATTCGAATATCTCTA